>CALXLB010000112.1 GCA_944389085.1 uncultured Spirochaetaceae bacterium | reverse complement strand
GTATAAACTATTCCAAATGGAATGACAACGGCTGGGAGCGACATCATTTTCAGATTTTATAAGAAATTATGATTTGGATTTGATTTGTTGCAGCCTTAATCCTAGTTTAGAAATGGGAATGCAGGTTCTTAAAGAAGAAGGTGCTTCCTATGAAACATTTGGAACTAAATATGAACGCAATCCGATAAATAGGGAAATATGCCTGAGAAGCAAAGAATTTCGGGGTTCTGTATGTGGTGTAAACCTAGAAGATGAATATGGTGAAATAGCACATAATTTTATTGAAGTGCATCATACTATACCTGTTTCATCATATGGAGAATCTCGTCTTATAGATCCAATTGCAGAACTCTTCCCTGTATGTCCGAATTGCCACGCAATAATCCATCGAAGGAATCCCTCTTATTCAATAGCAGAATTGAAAAAGATACGCCAAGAAACTAATAAGAGCAAATAAATATATGATATGCATTATAAGTAATGCTTTATCAGTATTCTTTCAACGATTTTATCGAGAAGCCATTTGGATACTTGTCGTATAAAGTTAAAATGCTCGGGGAAAAAAGCTAAGTATTTTCCGATTGCGTAATAAACTTTAATAAAAGTCCGCCCCCAAAATGTTTTTCTTAGAAATCTATCTCGATAATCTCGTAATATCACCACATTGGGATGAAATTGGTTTTCGTATGTAGCAGTAGCAACATAGCATTTTGCAGAATGGCTTTGTATTGACATGTGGCCTGAAGGAGTCTCAATTTGACTATTGACAGTTGAAGTTCCTCTGCCTTCTCTTGCATCCAATCTGCGTATAGCTTGCATATGTCTATCAAAATCTTCTGTTGCATTTTTGGACTTTAGTTCATCTGTTTCTATTTTTTCGCTTATTTTAAGTTTTCCTTCAATTGCCATTTTGATGATAGCATTTTTCGATGTTTCATCTAAAGTTGAAATCTGAGAAGTTAAATCATTATTTGTATTAATATTCTGTATGCTTTTGTTATCATTTTCACTCATAATTACATTTCCTCATTTCCTGAAATAATCTTTTATAGATTTTAACAAAGTTTTCTTTTTCGCATGAATATATATAGAATATTTTCTTTCAGGAGTTTTTACTTCTATGCTAAAAGGGTTATAAATCATTTCATTACAAACAAGCTGTCTACATTTTTCTTCAAATGAGTTTAAGTCATTTATCGCATTTTCGAATTCTAAGTCAGTCATTGTTTTTAACTGTTCTGCTAGAATTTTCTGTGCGATTTCTATTTCATTTGAGTAAAGCCAAGTTAATCTATTTTTGAGGTTTTCTGGAATATTAATTCCAGAACCTGTATATTGGCTCCATTCATCATAAATATGAGACCGTACATCATGAATAATAGATTTATATTCATCCCATGTGGTATAAAATGATTCTGCCCTCCCATAATAATCATATCTACTAAGTTTAGGTTTAAACTCCTTGTCAAACATTTTCTTAAAAAGAGAAAGTCTTTGATCGGGAGTTAATACAAGAGGCAATGTTTCTAGTAATCGATCAAGTGTCGATCCTGCAGGCTGAACAAATCCTTCCTGCCATTTCGGATATGTTTGTTGGGCATATTTTAGAGCAGAATCACCATATCGCTTCTGGTAATAATAAAAGAAGGAATAAAGACGTCTGGGAGGGAGTTCTATGAATATTTTCCATAAATCGTTCCTAATTGAGTATCCCGAATACATCTTAACCTCATTATTCATTGAATTATAGAAATTATGGAATCAAAGATAAAGTAGTGAGGCAATCTAAAACCAATGCATAATAATCCTTAGTTCTTACTCTTTACTATATTTCACATCTGGATTGTGATGAATTCTTGTTTTGATCATTGACATGTATATGGTGGGCACTAAGATTGCAAGGAAAATATAGGAATTTTCAGGAAATCTTGGTAAGTTCCTTTCTTTGGAATAGGGTAATAAGTCGTTGTCATACGGTAAGTTATATGAACTTTCTGTAAAATTTAGTAAAGTATCCTGCTTCCGTTGACATCGTGGAAGTCGGCAGTTCGATCCTGCCATCGCCCACTAAGGCTTATTCTATTCCAGATAAGGAATGGGATAAGCCTTTTTTCTTTGCCAGATATCCTCGGAAACAAGGGTGGGCACTAAAAATCCTGAAATTTCTTCTCCAGATGTATTGGGAGTCCGCAAGTTTCCTTGAATCAACTTTCTTTGAGATGTAGAGACTGATAAGACCTTCAATAAGCTCTCTGTCGTCAAGTCTTTTCATTCCATACTGCATTATTCTCTATGCAATGGTCTACTTTCCTTCAACAGTTCCGAATAAATCAAGCTGTCCATAGTTCATCTTCTCACTACTAAAATTCCAGGATTTGTAATGTCCGTTACGACGTTTACAATTCACGGGACGGAACGAAAGAAAATGAACAGAAGAGACAAGTGGTAACGGATGTCACGGATACTCGCAGAGTCTCGTCTTAACCCTTTACAGGAATGCGCCTGTGCTCAAGAAAAAAAGCCAGGATTTATTTCCCTGGCTAAATATGCTTATCAAATCATTCTGCTCCTTCCGTTACCTTCTTCCGGTCGGAGGAACATTTTGTGTTACCTAAACGGGGTGCAGATCATAAGGATGGCAGAAAAGAATACCCATAATGATGCCAATGTCATTAAGTTAAGCTCCTGATTGCCGGTTTCAACACTGGCGACGGGAGCTCTTTTCATGAGGCCGTTAAGTTAAGGAAGCCCAAAACGGCCTGAATCCATGCAGCGGCCACACAAGGCACC
>CALXLB010000111.1 GCA_944389085.1 uncultured Spirochaetaceae bacterium | reverse complement strand
AGGGAAGAGGAATCATTCTTCTTACCTTCCTTGAAGACAACACCAGGAGAGCGGACAATCTGGGAAACGATTACACGCTCCGCACCGTTGATGATGAAAGTACCACGATTCGTCATCAAAGGGAAATCGCCAAAGAAAATCTCCTTCTCTTTGATTTCTCCGTTCTTAGTTTCAAGAGCAACATTAGCTTTAATAGGCACACCGTATGTTCTGCCCTTCTTCTTGCACTCAGACTCCGAATATTTGATACCGGCCATATCGACTTTATAGCCATTATATTCAACTCTCATATCCTCATTCGGGGACACTATAGGGAATGTTGAACGGAATACGGATTCAAGACCATAGGATGGATCAGGAGCTTCGCCCTTCTCCAGCCTGTCAAGCTGAAGGAACTTGCTGAACGACTCGGTCTGGATTCCGATCAGATTAGGAAGTTCACATACTTCCGGCAATTCGGAACCGATGTCGACTCTCTTAATACCTTTGCTTTTGCTGGGAATCATTGTACCTCCATAGCACACTGGATGACATTTTTCTGCTAGTCATAGCAGACACCTAAGCCATCGGGGTCACCGATGGCATATCCCAGGCCCTGAGGCCTGGGTAAAAACAACATAAAAGGCGTGTTATTTGACTTCGATAACACATCCAGCAGCTTCGAGCTTCTCCTTGATAGAAGCAGCTTCTTCCTTGCTGACGCCTTCCTTGATATTGCCGCCGTTCTCGCAGAGATCCTTTGCCTCTTTGAGTCCGAGACCTGTAATTCCTCTGACTTCCTTGATGCATGCGATCTTCTTTGCTGCGTCAACGCTCTTGAGGACAACTGTGAACTCTGTCTGCTCTTCCTCAGCTGGAGCATCGCCAGCGCCTGCAGCTGCAGGACCAGCAACAGCAGCTGCTGCTGCAACAACACCGAAGTCCTCCTCCATCATCTTGATGAGGTCTGCAACGCTCATAACGCTCATCTGAGCGATGGATTCAAGGATTTCTTCCTTTGTAGCCATATTATCTTCTCCTTATAAAATCACGGTCTAGCAGGTTACTTGAAGACTAGGACCGTATTAGTTCTGTGTTTCTTCAGAAGCAGCAGGTGCACCACCCTTTGACTCGACATAAGCGAGGAGTGTAGCAGCAAGCTTCTGGACAGGTGCCTTCATCGTACCCATAAGAGAAGCGATGAGCTCGAGCTTTGTAGGAAGCTTCGAGAGTGCCTCAACTTCATCGGCTGTCATGAACTGGCCATCAAGAAGAGCACCCTTGACCTGAATGTTCACGCCATCCTTGTTTGCATTGAAAAGAACCTTAGCAACAGAGTTTGCTGTGTCTCCCTTTACAAGAGCGACTGCCGTAGGCCCCTTCATCTGCTCCTCAGCACCAGTTTTATCGAGGTCCTTAAGAGCAATCTTTGCATAGCGGTTCTTGACAACGCGATATGCAGCTTCATCCTTCTTGAGAGCCTTTCTGATATCTGTGATCTGGCTGACTGTCATACCTCTGTAGTCAGTGAAGATAAATCCATTGTATTCCTTGAATTCATCTCTGAGTGCTGCTACAGCGTCTTCCTTAGCCGGGGTTACACGTGTCTGATAATTCTCCATGTCATCCCTCCATTACACTGCTGCTGAAGCGTCAGCAACATCCTTATAGTTCACGCGGACTCCTGGGCCCATCGTCGATGAAAGTGCAACAGAAACAATGAAGTCTCCCTTTGCATCTGCTGGCTTCTTTCTCAGGATCTCACCGATTGTCACCTTTGCGTTCTCTGCAACCTTAGCAGGATCCATGTCAATCTTGCCTACTGCCATGTGAACAACACCTGTCTTGTCAGAGCGGAACTCTACACGACCTCTTCCAAGCTCTTCAAGAGCTTCCTTGATGTCGTTTGTAACAGTGTGTGTCTTAGGGTTAGGCATGAGTCCTCTTCTTCCGAGGATAGGACCAAGTCTACCTACATCCTTCATCATGTCAGGTGTTGCAACTGCAATGTCGAAATCCATCCAGCCGCCCTTGATCTTGTCAATAAGATCTGTATCACCTACATATGCTGCACCAGCTGCCTTAGCCTCTTCAGCTTTCTCGCCCTTTGCGAATACAAGGATTCTCTTCTGAGCCATGAACTGATTAGGAAGGACAACGGTATCTCTGACGGACTGGCTCTTCTTGAGTGCAAGAGCAACAGAGAGCTCGACTGTTTCATTGAACTTTGCGAAAGCCATGCTCTTTACAAGTTCGGCAGCTTCCAGAAGTGTGTACTCCTTTGACTTGTCGACTTTCTTTGCAGCTTCCTGATATTTCTTTCCTCTCTTCATTACTTTTCCACCTCTACACCCATTGAGCGGGCTGTGCCAGCGATGATTCTCTTTGCAGCGTCAAGATCGTTTGCATTAAGGTCCTCAAGCTTTGTCTGGGCGATTTCCGTGAGCTGTGCATCAGTGATCTTTCCGACTTTAACCTTATTCGGCTGACCGGAAGCAGTCTGAATGCCAAGAGCCTTCTTGATAAGAACAGCTGCAGGAGGAGTCTTAAGAACAAAAGAGAAACTCTTGTCCTGATAGACTGTAATGATAACAGGGAGGATAAGTCCAGGTTCATATCCCTTAGTCTTGTCATTGAACTGCTGGACGAACTGAGGGGCGCTTACTCCATGAGGTCCAAGTGCCGGTCCGATTGGTGGTGCCGGTGTGGCCTTCTGGGCAGGGCACTGCAGCTTGATTACGGCAGTAACCTTCTTCTTTGCCATTTTTTTCTCCTTACGCGTTGGAGCTATGCTCCGCGCTGGTATTAACGCTCTTCAACGAAGAGCTCCCACCCCGACATATGCGGGGGAGATAATCATATTAAATATGTCAAAAAACCAGATGCTGATCAGACCAGCACCTTCTCGACCTGCGAGAAATCGACCTCAACTGGTGTTGAGCGGCCGAAAATCTGGACAGAGAGACGAAGTCTGCCCTTAGCAAGATCGATATCATCAATAGTTCCGTTGAAAGAAGCGAATGGTCCGGAAATAACCTTGACCTCCTCGCCTTTCTCGAAATCCTGTTTTGGACGGAATACCTTCTCTTCCGGCATCTCTCCAGTACGACGCAGAATATCTGTGTGTTCGCGCTGTGAAAGCGGCTTAGGAGGATTCTTTCCAGTCTTGTCTGCTGTGAGAAATCCTGTGACTCCCTGGATTCTTGCAATCTTGGCAGTCACTGTACGCCATGTATTCTCCGGCAGATCGAGCTCAACGAGGATATATCCCGGAAGAACCTTCTTGAGCTCTATCTTCTTCTCGCCCTTGTCATTCACTACAGGAACCTGCTCCATTGGAACATTAACGCCTGTGCAATAAGCAGCGAACTCCGCATCTGACGAGCGGAGCTTATTTATTATTCTTTCGATTTTCTGCTCATAGCCTGAATATGTATGGACGACGTACCAGCCTCTGGCCATTTCCTCTCCTAGAATATAAGGTCAAGGCA
>CALXLB010000110.1 GCA_944389085.1 uncultured Spirochaetaceae bacterium | reverse complement strand
TTATCGAATTTATCGAAGCTAGAGAAATCCTTGATTCCCGCGGTAATCCTACCGTAGAAGTCGATGTCATCCTTGAAGACGGTTCAATGGGCCGCGCTGCAGTTCCTTCTGGAGCTTCCACTGGTGTACACGAGGCTGTAGAGCTTCGCGACGGTGACAAGAACCGCTTTGGAGGAAAGGGCGTACTCAAGGCAGTCGACAATGTCAACAACATCATCGCACCTGCAATCGAGGGAATGGATGCTCTTGATCAGGTCGCTATCGACCGCGCAATGATTGAGCTTGACGGCACACCGAACAAGGGCCGTCTCGGTGCAAACGCTATTCTTGGTGTATCCATGGCTGTTGCACGTGCTGCTGCTGATTTCCTTGGACTTCCTCTCTTCAAGTACCTTGGTGCTTATCATGCATGCGTGCTCCCTGTTCCAATGGCAAACATCCTCAACGGTGGTGCACATTCTGATAATAAAGTTGACTTCCAGGAATTCATGGTCATGCCTATTGGCGCACCTTCCGAAAGAGAAGCTGTAAGATGGATTGCTGAAGTATTCCATGCTCTCAAGAGCGTTCTCAAGGCTAAGGGATACAACACAGGTGTTGGTGATGAGGGTGGTTTCGCACCAGACCTCCAGTCCAATGAGGAAGCACTTGATGTTATCATGGAAGCTATCGAGAAGGCTGGTTACACAGCAGGACGCGATGGAGACTTCATGATTGCTCTCGATCCTGCTTCTTCTGAGCTCTATGACGAGAAGACTGGCAAGTACAAGCTTAAGTGGACAACAGGTGAGGAGCTTTCCTCTGCCCAGATGGTTGAGCTCTGGGAGAGCTGGGTCAACAAGTATCCTATCATCTCCATCGAAGACGGCATGGCAGAGGATGACTGGGAAGGCTGGAAGCTTCTTACAGAGAGAATCGGTGACAGAGTCCAGCTCGTTGGCGATGACCTCTTCGTAACAAACACAGAGCGCCTCAAGATGGGTCTTGAGAAGGGTGTTGCAAATTCCATTCTTATCAAGGTGAACCAGATCGGTACTCTTACAGAGACATTTGAAGCTATCGACCTGGCACAGCGCAATGGTTATACAGCAGTCGTATCCCACCGCTCCGGTGAGACAGAGGACAGCTTCATTGCAGACCTCGTTGTTGCTCTCCAGACAGGTGAGATCAAGACAGGTTCAATGAGCCGCTCCGACAGGCTTGCAAAGTATAACCAGCTTCTCAGAATCGAGGACTACCTTGGTGATACAGCTAAGTATGCTGGTCGCGATGCATTCAAGGTTCTTTAATCTAATATAAAAGATTTATGTAACCAGGGCCCGGCTTCTCCGCCGGGTCTTTCTTTGTCAGAGCAAGATAATCAGTTTGACTAATTTTAATTCTCGCCCTTAGCATTTGAGTAATAAGTACCGCTGTGTACGAAAAAGGAGAAAAAATGACTAGGAAACTGTATCTTGTATTGTTGATTGCTCTTTCGGCTTTCACTCTAACGGCAGCGGACCAGCCAGTTATCGAAGCACATGCTAAAGATATCATCAAAGTAGATGGGCTTGAGTTCAAGGATCTCAATGACAATGGTGAGCTCGATCCATATGAGGACTGGAGACTATCTGCAGATGAGAGAGCCAGAAACCTCATCAGCCTGATGACGCTTGAAGAGAAAGCTGGGTTGATGATGATTGATACGCTCAATGCAGAGTGGGGTGGAAAAGCGGGTGCTAACGCTGATGATTATGTGAATAACCAGAATATGAGACGCTTCATCTTCCGCAATACTGTCACGGATAATCCCGATCCTAACGTTGGAGGTGGCAGAAGCGGTGCTCAGATTACAGCGTTTGAAGCTGCTCAGTTCACGAATACCGTCCAGGAGATGGCAGAAGGTTCCAGACTTGGTATTCCTGTACTCTTCAAATCAAATGCCAGAAACCACTATGACCATGATGCTAGATTCGGTATCAACGTCTCCTCCGGTGCTTTCTCGACATGGCCGAAGGAAGGTGGTCTTGCCGCAATGCGCGATATGGATCTTCTTGCGCAGTTTGCACGTGTGATGAGAGAGGAATGGAACTCGATTGGACTTAGGGGCATGTATGGCTATATGGCTGACCTTGCCACAGAGCCGAGATGGTATCGTATACACGAGACATTCACAGAAGATAAGGATCTTGCGATAGATATCGTGACAACGCTTGTTGAGAATCTGCAGGGCAGTGAGATTACAAATGACAGTATCGTTCTGACAATGAAGCACTTCCCTGGCGGAGGACCGCAGCTTGATGGTCTTGATCCTCATTATCCATATGGAAGAGAGCAGAGCTATACAGGCGGAGCTTTCATGGATCATGCTTCTGTCTTCAAAGCCGCAATCGATGCAGGTCTTACATCCATCATGCCTTATTATGGTATCCCTGTCGGTATGCAAGATATCTACAAGCCAGCCGATGATGTTGTCTATGACGAGGAAGTTGGCGTTGGTATGGCTTTCAATAAGGGTATTCTCGAGGATCTTCTCCGTGGAGAACTTGGATTTGTTGGCAACGTAAACAGTGATACCGGTATCATCGGAACACGTGCATGGGGTCTGGAGGAGTATACCGTGCCGCAGCAGATTGCAATTGCTGTCAATGCAGGAACGGATGTTCTTTCCGGTTATCATAACCTTGATGTGGTACTCGAAGTCATCGACAAGGATGTCATCACTGCAGATACAAATGATTTCACACCTGATGGAATCAGCCTTGAACGTGTGGATCTTGCCTGCTATCGTCTGCTTCTCGAGATGTTCCAGATGGGTATTTTCGAAGATCCATACGTGGATCCAGCCCGTGCTGAAAGGACTGTTGGACGTTCTGATTACCAGCGCTTTGCAATGGAAGCTCAGAGAAAGTCTGTTGTAATGCTTGAGAACAATGGCCTTCTTCCTCTTACGGCAGAGGAGAAGCCTGTCCTCTATGTAAACAATGCTAATGCTGATGTGGTTGCAAGCTATGGCTTTGAAGTTCTCGATGGCAATGCAGGAGCCAGCGCAGAAGGTGCGGATGCCGCATTCATCAGACTTGAGATCACGAACAAGCAGATGACTGCACTCAAGGCAGATGGTACTCCATGGACATATGCAGATGGTTCTGAAGTCTTTACCCAGTACGGTGGTCCGATACCAGAGGAAATCAACGATATATCCATCAGTGCTATGGCAGATGCGGAAAGCTGGATTATGACACCTTCCTGGGATGTCGTTGAAGAAGCTGCCGCTGCTGTCGGTCCTGAGAATGTTATCCTCTCTATAAATTTCCGTCAGCCATATGTGCTGGATGAAGAGAGCGGAGTCCTTAACGCTGGAGCACTTTTCGCTACATTCGGTGTAAGCGACACAGCTCTTATGGATATAATCACGGGAGCGTTCAATCCTCAGGGTAAGCTTCCATTTGCGCTTGCTAACAGTATTGAAGCTGTAATGGAGCAGGATCCTGATCTTCCTGGATATCCGGAAGAGGATACACTCTATCCATTCGGTTATGGTCTGAGCTATTAACAAAGCCGCGAGGGTGTTGCTGTTGGTGGTAACACCCTCCCTTCTTCATAAAACTTCATATTCTTCACATTGGATTGCCTTATCTGGCATCCGACTGTTTTGAGTTGTATTCCTGGAAAATAGTGAAATAAAAGATATCGAACAGTTGTAGGGTTATCTGTATTAATAACTCGCTAATTATAGCAATTATTTAGATATAATTTTAATTGTGTATCGATTGTGGTGAATGTGAATTTAACTTGACAGCTGAATGAAGTGGTTGTTACAATCTTTGCAAGAATAACGGAAAAGGGGAATTTTCGGACTTCTTTTTGATGTCCGCCCCAAATTTTGGAGGAAGTAATGAAACAGGTACTTGTATCTCTGCTCGTTCTCGCTCTTGCAATGACAAGCGTATTCGCAGCAGTCGATATCACTGGTGAGTTCGTTGGCGGTTACAACTTCAACATGGACAAGGATGGCAACTGGACATCCCACATCATGGGACAGGATGGAACTGGCTCACATACAACAAAGCTTAATCTCGGCGTTGCTGATGAAGATGGCGTATGGTCTGTTACTGCAGAGGGACAGATGGTTGCTGATGGACGCCTTGCTGGCGATATCTCCATCGATATGATGAAGCTCTTCGATGCAGAGTCTGATATTTCTGTTAAGTTCGGCCTCTCAATGAATGATGAGCAGACAGTTCTCAGAGCATATTCCAACAATTCTGGAAAGAACTATGACAGATTCAGAACTAATCCTAATGGCCTCTGGGCAAACGTTGATGTTGCTTATGGCAGCCTCGTAGAAGTCCTTGTTGCTGGTGCTCCAAAGTTCACATCTGCAACTGATGATGAGGCTGCAATTGATCAGGAGGGTGGTGACCTTGCTATTTCTGTAAAGTCTGCTCCACTTGATGGCCTTGCAGTATCCGCAGGCTGGGTTCTCAATGGTAAGGATGACAACGGAACAGGTTCTGACGGTATCGTAGGTGGTGCTGTTGACGTAAACGTTGGTACTCTTGCTGGTCTTGACTTCGACCTTGGTGTATCTGCAGCTTACAAGTATGGTTTTGCTACAAAGCAGAACGTTGTTGCAGCTACAGTTTATGGTGGTGTTGACGTTGTCAGCCTCTATGGCGAATGGGCATACCTCAGCAACGACAGCCAGAACTACCTCAAAGTCGGTGCAGACCTCAACGTTGTTGAGAACATGATTCTTGACGTATTCTTCGGTGCAAACAATGTTACAGATTTCGGCAACGAGTTCTTCGTTGGTGGTGACATTGGATACACAGTTAAGAACGTTACATTCCAGCTCGGTCTTGAGTATGCTGCTGGCGCTGCTGACAGCTATGACCTCGCAGGTCTCTCAATCGTACCTCAGGTTAAGGTTGCTTTCTAATAGAACCTTACTGGTTTGTACAGAAAATGGCCGCAGGAAACTGCGGTCATTTTTAATGACTTCTGCTTGAATGAATCTGAGTTTTCGTAAAACCTGACAATAATCATGGTTTGCCGCGTATTAACTATTGGAGGCAGATTATGAATATTGGTTATAATGATGACTGTATGAAAGGGATTAAGACAGATTCTTCTACGTTCGAGGATTTTGTAAAGAATGATGACATCCTTTATGTGGATAAGACAGAGTACACCTATAGACTTGTAAGCAATAAGCCTGATAAGCGTTTCTTTTTCGTTTCGCGTCCACGCAGGTATGGAAAGTCTCTCTTCTGCTCGATGCTCCATGCGATCTTCGATGGAAGGAAGGAGCTTTTCAAGGATCTCTATATAGGAAAGACGGATTATCCCTTCGAGAAGTATCCTGTGATCCATATCAACTTCGGGATCATCGGGATAGCAACATTCGATACGTTCTATTCAAGTTTTATGAGTGTTCTGCTACGCTGTGCGAAAGAGCATGAGGTCAGCATCAGCGGAAATTCTCCTTCAGAGCTTCTTGCCGCTCTCCTTCAAGAGCTTGTGAAGAAGACTGGAAAGCCTGTTGCAATAATCATCGATGAATATGACAGGCCGTTCACGAGCAAGGAGAACGGGAGTGCGGAGTTCTTCACTTCCGTCAGAAGCGTTCTGAATGATTTTTATTCCGTGGTAAAGAACCAATCCCGGTGTGTGAGGTTCTTCTTCATCACAGGGGTTGTGAAGCTTGCGAATCTCTCCATCTTCTCCGCTATGAACAATCTCACAGATTTATCCATGCTCCCCGAGTTCGCATCTGCATTCGGGTATACGGAAGATGAGCTTGAAGAATACTTCGGGGAAGGGATAGATGAGTATGTTGAAGCCCATCCTGATGTGGAAAGGAATGATTTTGTTCAGAAGATAAAAGCCTATTATGATGGCTACAGGTTCTCACCCCGCTCTGAGATTACTGTCTACAATCCTGTATCTGTAGGAACCTTCTTCAGTCAGGGGTGTTACTTCCAGAATTACTGGGATATGACTGGGGTCCCTAAAT
>CALXLB010000109.1 GCA_944389085.1 uncultured Spirochaetaceae bacterium | reverse complement strand
CAGCTCAATCAGGATCAAGCTCGCTTCACCTGAGCAGATCCTCGCATGGTCCTATGGCGAGGTTAAGAAGCCTGAGACCATCAATTACCGTTCACTCCGCCCGGAGAGGGATGGTCTGTTCTGTGAGAGAATCTTCGGAACAACAAAGGCTTGGGAATGCTGGTGCGGCAAGTTCAAGTCAAATAGATACAAAGGCGTCGTCTGCGATCGCTGCGGCGTCGAAGTCACAGATACAAAGGTCCGCCGTGAGCGTATCGGACACATCACGCTTGCAGCTCCTGTTGCACATATCTGGTTCTATCGCTCTACGCCTTCCATTATGAGCTATCTCTTGGATATCAAGCGTTCAGAGCTGATGGAGATTCTCTCATATGAGAAATATGTTGTTACGGACCCCGGTCAGGATACTGACCTGAGGAAGTATCAGGTTCTCGATGAGGATGAATACTATACAGCTGTCGACAAATATGGCGATACATTCAAGGCTGGAATGGGTGCAGAGGCTATCTATGATCTTCTGAAGGATCTCGATCTCGAGACTCTTTCAGCAGAGCTCCGTGAGCAGCTGTCCCAGAAAGAAGAGGCTAACAACAAGATTGATAGCAAGCTTCTTTCACGCATCCGCTATTGTGAGGAGTTCCTCTCATCTGGCAACAAGCCTGAGTGGATGATTCTCAAAGTCATTCCAGTCATCCCGCCAGATCTGCGCCCTATGGTCCAGCTCGATGGTGGCCGTTTCGCTACGACAGACCTCAACGAGCTTTACAGAAGGGTTATCAACAGAAACAACCGTCTTGACAGACTCATCAAGATCCAGGCTCCTGATATCATCATCCGCAACGAAAAGAGGATGCTTCAGGAAGCTGTTGATTCACTTTTTGATAACTCAAAGACGCCTAATCCGACAAAAGGCAGCAGCAAGAGGGATCTCAAGTCGCTTTCCGATGTCCTCAAAGGCAAGCAGGGAAGATTCAGACAGAACCTTCTTGGTAAGCGTGTAGACTATTCTGGCCGTTCTGTAATTGTTGTTGGACCAGAACTTAGGATGCATCAGTGCGGTGTTCCTTCGAAGATGGCCCTTGAGCTCTTCAAGCCTTTCATCATGCGTAAGCTTGAGCAGAAGGAGATTGCCCAGAACGTAAAGAGAGCAAAAATGCTTGTCGAGCAGGAAGCTCCAGAGGTCTGGGGAGTTCTTGATGAGGTTGTAAAGGAACATCCTGTTATGCTCAACAGAGCTCCTACACTCCATCGTCTGGGTATTCAGGCATTCGAACCTGTTCTCGTAGAAGGCAAAGCACTCAAGCTCCATCCGCTTGTCTGCCACGCATTCAATGCAGACTTCGATGGTGACCAGATGGCTATCCATGTGCCTCTTACTCATGCGGCACAGCTGGAATGCTGGACTCTTATGCTCAGTACAACAAACCTTCTTGATCCTGCAAACGGCAAGCCTATCGCATTCCCGTCACAGGACATGGTTCTTGGTATTTTCTATCTTACAAAGGAGAGAACAGACCTCGATCCTGATAGGAAGATAAAGAGATTTGAGACTGTCGCTGAGATTGAAGCTGCTATTGATACATATTCGGTCACTTATAATGAAAAGATTTATTATCGGTTCAAGAAGGGACTGGAAATCGTAGACGAGAAAGGCAATTCGCAGATTTCTGATGGAAAGAGCTGGTATGCTACTACTCCGGGCAGAATTATCTTCAATGCAGCTATCCCTGAGGGTATTCCTTATCAGAATTACTGCCTCGGTGATAAACAGCTGAGGAAGGTCATCGGTGCTACGATCAGGAACAGCAAGCCATCTGTTGCAGTTCAGCTCCTTGATTCCGTAAAGGATCTTGGATTCAAGTACGCAACTCTCTTTGGAGCAACTATCGGTCTTTCAGACATGGTCGTCCCTGAGGAGAAGGCTGGACTGATTGAAGATGCAAACGAGAAGCAGTCTGTTGTTTTCAAGCAGTATCATGATGGCCAGATTACACAGGAAGAAAGATATAACCGTGTAATCGAAGTCTGGACAGAGACAAATGAAGAGCTTACTGACAAGCTTATGGATGAGCTGAAGAGAAGCCAGCATGGTTTCAATCCTCTCTATCTCATGGTTGAGTCTGGTGCTAGAGGTTCCAAGAACCAGATCAGGCAGCTTGGTGGTATGCGTGGCCTTATGGCTAAGCCTAATGGAAAGATCATTGAGCTTCCTATCAAGTCGAACTTCAAGGAAGGACTTTCCATCATGGAGTTCTTCATTTCATCCAACGGTGCTAGAAAGGGTCTTACAGATACGGCTCTGAAGACTGCAAAGGCTGGTTACCTTACACGTAAGCTTGTCGATGTCGCTCAGGATGTCGTTGTTTCTGAAGAGGATTGCCATACAATCAATGGTATCTGGGTAAGTGCAGTGAAAGACGGTGATGCTGTTATTGAGACACTGGCATCCAGAATCGCTGGTTCCTGCCCTGTAGAGGATGTCCTGCATCCATTCCTCAAAGATGAAGAAGGCCATCCTGTTGTATTGGCAAAGGCCAATGAAGAGATTTCTGATGAGACTGCAGCTGCTATTGAAGAAGCAGGTGTTGAGCGTGTTCTTCTCCGCACTGTGCTTACATGTGAAGCAGAGCATGGTGTCTGCCGCAAGTGCTATGGACGCAACCTTGCAACGAACCGCCCTGTCGAAATCGGCGAAGCTGTCGGTATCATCGCAGCTCAGTCAATCGGCCAGCCCGGTACACAGCTTACCATGCGTACATTCCATGTCGGTGGTACAGCTTCGACATCTACGAAGGAAAACAAGCTGTCATTCAGCTATCCGACCGTCATTCGCGGCTTGAAAGGCCTTATTATTCATAACAGTCAGGGGCAGCGCCTCTTCCCAAGGAAAGGCCACGTCACTATCTCCCGTGTCTTTGAAGAGATCACAGGTGACTTTGATGAGCTCCTTGTCAAAGATGGCGATGCAGTCGGAAAGGGTTATCCGTTCTATAAGAAGAATGGTCATGATGTAGCAGCCAAAGAGAATGGAAGGCTTCTGCAGATTCCAGATGTTGCAGGCAGTGGCATGCGCACATTCGTAGCTGGCCCTGAAGCAGAGTATCAGGTACCAGCTGGTTCTGAGCTGATGGTCAGTGAAGGTCAGGTTGTGGCAGAAGGTGAAGCAATCATCACATTCGACCCGTTCTCCGAACCGATCATTGCAGAGGAAGGCGGTGTGGTTGAAGA
Source organism: uncultured Spirochaetaceae bacterium (assembly GCA_944389085.1). Taxonomy (GTDB): domain Bacteria; phylum Spirochaetota; class Spirochaetia; order Sphaerochaetales; family Sphaerochaetaceae; genus Ornithospirochaeta. The sequence goes on along the minus strand of CALXLB010000109.1, from coordinate 3,081 downwards.
GATGAATGACTTTGTTGAGGATAAGTCCTACAGGAAGATCTTCAATGAAGCTGGTGACACTGAGATGCTTGTCGTACCAGGCTCACATCTTGGTGCATTCCGCCCATCTGTTCTTGTACGTACAGACTCTGGAGAGCTTAACCAGTATCAGATACCTGGTGGAGCTTACATGGTTGTCAAGGAAAAGGGTGAAAGGGTCGAAGCTGGAGATATCATCGCAAAGGTCTCCAAGGATAGCACCACTACAAAGGATATTGCTGGTGGTCTTCCGCAGGTTGACTCTCTCTTCGAAGCTAGACACGGAAAGGTTTCTTCTTCGAATAAGGTCAATCCGATTATCCTCTCCCGCGTTACAGGTACAGTCGTCTCTGTTCAGGCAGGTGCTGCAAACGGATCGACTACAACTGTTTCCATCCGCGATGCCTTCGGAACTCTCCATCCTCATAAGGTATATACAAAGGATGCTCTTCTGCTTGTCCGTGAAGGTGACGAGGTTAAGGCAGGTGAGCCACTTTGTGATGAACCTGTCACATCCCGTGAGGTTCTGGATGTTCTTGGTGAGAATGCTGTCCTGTCATTCCTTGTCAATGAAATCCAGAAGGTTTACAGAATGCAGGGTGTAGAAATCAATGAGAAGCACCTTGGTATCATCATCCGCCAGATGCTCAGGAAGGTTGAAATCGTCAGAGCAGGTGATACGCAGTTCGTTAAGATGCAGCGTGTCGACAAGAACCTCTTTGACCGCGTCAACAAGGAGATGAAGAAGCAGGGTAAGACTCCAGCTATCGCACGTCCTGTTCTGCAGGGTGTTTCGGAAGCCGCTCTCTCTGTTGATTCCTTTATTTCTGCTGCATCCTTCCTTTCTACCACAAGGGTATTGACCAATGCGGCTATTGCGGGTAAAAAGGATGAGCTGAGAGGTCTTAAGGAGAACGTCATCATCGGACATCTCATTCCTGCTGGTACAGGTATGAAGCGTTACAGAAGCGTACATCTGGATGATGATGAGAAACTTCTTGAGCTGCAGAAGGAAGTCGATCGCGCTCGCAAAGAGCAGAAGGTTGATACATCAGCCTATGCTGATGACTTCGATGCAGAAGAACTTGGTGACATGAAGACGGTGGGAGAGCCTGTCGATACAGACATGGTTCCAGAAGAGGAGTGAGACGCCTGTTGGCGTCCCATTCCGGGACTTTGCGGCAGCTCTCATGCTGACCACCTCTGAAATAGATGTGCCGCTTGTGCGGCATAGATCCCTCTGCTGTGAGTGAGTGGATCAAAAAGAAGGAGCGTATCGTAAGATGCCTACTATTAATCAGCTTATTAGAAAGGGTAGGGAATCCTCAAAGTCGAAGACAAAGTCTCCGGCTCTTCAGGGATGCCCTCAGAAGAGAGGAGTCTGCACTAGGGTTATGACAGTAACTCCTAAGAAGCCGAACTCCGCTCTCAGAAAGGTTGCCCGTGTGCGCCTTTCCAATGGAATCGAGGTTACAGCTTACATTCCTGGTATTGGTCATAACCTTCAGGAGCACTCTGTTGTTCTCATCAGAGGCGGAAGAGTCAAGGACCTTCCTGGTGTAAGGTATCACATCATCCGCGGTACCAAGGATACTCTCGGTGTCGCAGACCGCAAGCGCAGCCGCTCCAAGTATGGTGCGAAGAAGCCAAAGGCCTGATAGGAGGAAGATATGTCAAGAGAGAAAACTCCAGTCAGGAAGGTCACTCCTGATGCGATTTATCACAGCACAGTTGTTGCAAAGTTCATCTGCCGCATGATGATTGATGGCAAGAAGAGCACATCTGCACGCATTCTCTATACAGCTATGACAGCTCTTGGAGAGAAGAGCGGAGAGAATCCGATTGATGTCTTCAACAAGGCAGTCGATAATGTAAAGCCTGTCGTCGAGGTTAAGTCCAGACGTGTAGGCGGTGCAACATACCAGGTCCCTGTTGAGATCAGGGAAGAGAGAAGGGAAGCTCTGGCAATGCGCTGGATCATTGCTGCTGCACGTTCACGCAATGGTAAGAGCATGAGCGACAAGCTTGCTGACGAGCTTATGGATGCATATAACTCCACAGGTGCAGCTTTCAAGAAGAAGGAAGATGTTCACCGCATGGCAGATGCAAACAAGGCTTTCAGCCACTTCCGCTGGTAAATCAGAACAAATACAGCTTAAGCCTCCCTCCGGGGAGGTTTTTAGTTCACTTTATACACGTAATTATTGGCAGGAAAAAAATAGAATACTCTTTCTGCAAAGAGGAGTGTTTGTTATGCGAAAAACTGCTGCCATTATCATGATAGGTGTGTTTTTATCTCTTGTTTCTTGTCTGAACAATCCTGCATTGTCGATTCCTTTTATACCTGCCTCTGAATCACATGTTGTAACATTCGATGCTAATGGCGGAGTTTTTGATGACGGAAGAACACAGATAGAAGTAGAGGTTGTTGATGGTAATCCTGTAATAGATCCAGCTTCAGAACCCGTATACAGTTCCGCATCTCATATTTTTGCCGGGTGGTGCATAGATAAGGATTGTACAGCTGACTATGATTTTACATCTTCAGTAACAAGTGATATTACAATCTATGCTAAATGGGACAAGGCTGAGTATACAGTAGACTTTATATTGGATGGGGTAACGGTCCATTCAGAAACGGTCTTATCTGGTACTGAAATCAATGAACCGGATATTGAAGTTGAAAAGGGACAGGTTGTTCACTGGTATACTGATCAGTCCTTTAGTGCTGAGGTGGAATTTCCGTATACAGTTTCAGGTAATCTTGCGCTTTATGGTAAGAAAGAAATTGCTACGTATCCTTTAGTAGTGAGTATCGGGAATATGGAGAATGTTACAGGGTTCAAGCTTGTTGTAGGCGATTCTTCTGAAGCTGTTTCCGTGAATGGAGATACATATGTTTCTGAACAGAAATATGAGTATGGAAGTGAGATTTATTTAGAGGCTTCGTGCATAAGTGTGGGTAGAAGAAGCCTGAGATAGAAAGCCAAGGATATAGAAAAAAGCCATTCAGATTCTCTAAGGTGATTAGTGACCAAACCAATTGCCAAGGAGAAAAGAGAA
>CALXLB010000108.1 GCA_944389085.1 uncultured Spirochaetaceae bacterium | reverse complement strand
CCTCTACTATGGTACTCTTTATCCTTATTCCGGCACAAAACTTGAGTTTGTCCTGACAAGAAAGAATGAGAAGACTGACACGAAAAAAGGCGAGCTGACAAGTGCTGCTGAGAGAAAGAAGGTCAACAACATCATACAGGTCAGCTTCGGCAAGAAGCCGTTCCTTGTTACGTTCTTCCTTCGTGTTCTCGGCATTGACACGAGAGAGAAGATTGTCTCCGCTTTCTATTCATCGAAGGAGATTGTCATCGCAGACAGCCTCTCAGATGATGCTACTTTCTATTCATACAAGGACATCCGTGTAGATGGAGACCTTCGTTTCCCTGCAGGTTCTGAGCTTGGTGCTATCGAACTGGAAGAGCTCAGAAGTGCTGGTATGGAGACTGTCGAGGTTGTTGATACAACGGCCCGTGATCTCGATGCTCCATCCCTTGCTGTTCTCAAGACACTGCGCCGTGAGCGTATTCTATGCCCGAGTTACAGACAAGAGGATTCTGAAGATTTCCAGAATGAGTATATTGGTCAGATTGTCGAGGCATGCAGGAATTCCCTGCCTCAGAACCTCAAGACATTCCCTGATCCGAAGCGTGTTATCAGCTACTTCCAGGAATTCTTCCTCCATGGCCGTGGATTTGAGCTTTCCGATATCGGACGCCACAAACTCAACAAGAAGTTCTATGGAAGAGAGGAGGAGAAGTATCTCTCATCCACAGCTCTGACACCGGATGATGTCGTCAATACTGTCAATTTCCTCATCCAGTTCTGTAATGGAACTATCAAGGAAGATGATATTGATGCATTGGGAAACAGAAGGGTAAGGACAGTCGGAGAGCTTCTTGAGATTACTCTGTCAGAAGCTTTCAACCGCATGGCAAAGACTGCCCGTGAGAAGATGAACATCACCGATGACTCTGTGAAGCCTCAGGAGATTATTTCCATCAAGCCGATTGTCGGAGCTATCAAAGAGTTCTTCGGCTCCTCCCAGCTTTCACAGTTCATGGATCAGATCAACCCGCTTGCAGAGCTTACCCACAAACGCCGTGTATCAGCTCTTGGTCCTAAAGGTGGTCTTTCACGTTCTTCAGCACGTGCTATCTATGAAGTCCGTGACGTACACTACACCCATTACGGAAGAATCTGTCCTATTGAGACTCCAGAAGGTTCAAACATCGGTCTTATTCTTTCGTTGGCAAACTATGCCCGTATCAATGAATATGGTTTCATAGAGACGCCATACAGAAAGGTTGAGAACGGGGTTGTCACAAATGAAGTCCAGTATCTTGATGCCAATGATGAAGAGAAATGCATTATTGCTCAGGGAAACGCAAAGATTGACGAAAACGGTCACTTCCTGGAGAAGGAAATCGCAGTAAGACACTACGGTGACTATGGTGTTGCAAGTCCAGAGGAAATCAGCTGGATGGATGTTTCTCCTCGTCAGGTAGTATCCGTGGCTACATCGCTCATCCCGTTCCTGGAGCATGATGACGCAAACCGTGCCCTCATGGGTTCTAACATGCAGCGTCAGGCTGTACCTCTTGTATTCCCGGAAGCTCCGCGTGTCGGAACTGGTATGGAACAGAGAACCGCATATGACTCTGTTGTTCTCATCAAGGCCAGAAGAGCAGGAACTGTAGAATATGTCTCATCGACAGAGATCAGGGTCCGTCCGGACAATCCTGAGATCAAGGGAGAGATTGATACATATGAAGTTCACAAGTTCGAGAGAACAAATCAGGACTCATGTCTCAATCAGAAGCCTATCGTCAATACAGGTGACAGGGTAGAAGAGGGGGATGTGCTTGCAGATGGTCCTGCAACACAGAATGGAGAGCTTGCTCTTGGACGCAATATCCTTGTCGGCTTCGTACCTTGGAATGGTTATAACTATGAGGACGCTGTTCTGATTTCAGAACGCGTTGTCAGAGAGGATATCTATACATCCATCCATATCAAGGAATTCTCCATCGATGTCCGTGAGACAAAGCTTGGTCCTGAGAAGCTTACCAGAGATATTCCTAATACTAGCGAGAAGCTTCTCGAGCATCTCGATGCGGAGGGTATTGTCTGCATTGGAACATATGTACATCCGGGCAGCATTCTTGTCGGTAAAGTAACACCTAAGAGCGAAGCTGATACAACTCCGGAAGTGAAGCTTCTTAATTCAATCTTCGGTGAGAAAGCTAAGGAAGTCAGGGATTCTTCTCTCAAGGTTCCACATGGAACAGAGGGTACTGTCATCGATATCCAGCGCCTCAAGAAGAGCGACAAAGATGAGCTTCAGCCAGGTGTTGATGAGACTATCAAGGTTCTTATCGCTACAAAGCGCAAGCTCAAGCAGGGTGATAAGATGGCTGGTCGCCATGGTAACAAGGGTGTTGTTTCCAGAGTCCTTCCAGAGGAAGATATGCCGTACATGGCAGATGGTACACCGCTCGATGTATGTCTCAATCCGCTCGGTGTTCCTTCTCGTATGAATATCGGTCAGCTGATGGAGACAGAGCTTGGCTGGGCCGCTGTCAAGAATGACAAGTGGTATAAGACTCCGGTCTTCCAGTCCGCAACCATGGAGCAGATTGAACACGAGATGGAGGAGGCTGGACTGCCAAAGAACAGCAAGACAACACTGTACGATGGTCGCACAGGTATCCCATTCGTCAATCCTGTTTTCTGTGGGTATATCTATTACCTCAAGCTGCATCACCTTGTAGATGACAAGATGCATGCACGTTCAACAGGTCCTTATTCGCTTGTCACTCAGCAGCCTCTCGGTGGAAAGGCTATGTTCGGTGGCCAGAGATTGGGAGAGATGGAGGTCTGGGCTTTCGAGGCTTATGGTGCAGCTAATACACTGCAGGAACTTCTGACCATCAAGTCTGATGATATGAAGGGCCGTGTCCAGATTTATGAATCAATCGTCAAGGGAGAGCCAGCAGAGACTGTCTCTATGCCTGAGGCTTTCAATGTTCTCGTTCAGGAAATCAGAGGTCTTGCCCTCGATATGTCCGTATATGACGAGAATGGCAAGCAGGTTCCTCTTACAGAGCGTGACGAGGAATTAATCGCCAAGAAAGAGAAAGGCACTTTCTAGGAGGAAAGACGGAATGAAGGAAATACAGGATTTCAGCTCAATCAGGATCAAGCTCGCTTCACCTGAGCAGATCCTCGCATGGTCCTATGGCGAGGTTAAGAAGCCTGAGACCATCAATTACCGTTCACTCCGCCCGGAGAGGGATGGTCT
>CALXLB010000107.1 GCA_944389085.1 uncultured Spirochaetaceae bacterium | reverse complement strand
ACTGCTATCGGGCTGTATTCAATCTCTTCTGTCTTCAGCACCTTTCCCTTAATACGTGCAGTATAAATATTGCCATCATCAAGGGAATAAGCTGTATAGATATTGTTAATCGCTCTTCGTATCTGAAAACGCATAGAACCTTCCAGAGATAGATTATCAACAAAGCCACGACTTCGGCAAATGTCATGAGAACAGTTAACTAAATCAATACTGTTATATTATAAATATGTTTTTAAATATTATATTTATATTATTTTCATTTGTTACAATATTTTTAATTTAGCAAAATCATTTGTAATTATACGAAACATACAAATTAGATCTAACTACCTATATCTATATAAGTAAAAACAATTCTGAATAAATACAATCCAATATTGTAATTTACAGTTAATTACTATTATTCTTCAATTTATAAAATTCATTTAACAATATCAGCCTATATCGTTAAATCGGTTTTACAATATTGAGGATTATAATATAATAAATATATGGATATAGCGCAGATTAAGCAGAAAATCATTGATGACTCATTACTTATTTTCAAAGATGAGTTGATTGAGCGAGATTTCACTCTCTCTTATTTACCCCAAAAAGCAAATGTAATCACAGGAGCAAGAAGAACAGGGAAAACCTCTGAGCTCAGAATGATTGCAAGGGACTTCATCGCTAAGGGGACAGACAAAAGCAAAATCTGTTACATGACATTCTTCGAAGACAGCTTCATCGGATCTGATATCACTGTCTCACAGATAGAGAAAGCATATTATGAAATGCATCCTGAATATTATAATGACAATGAAGTTGTATTTCTGTTCGATGAAATACAAGTGCTTAAAAACTGGGGCGCTGGGATAACCTCACTGATGGACAGACACCCTGTCAAAGTAATTCTCACAGGTTCCAGTGCCAAATATCTCTCTTTCGATATAGCAACAGAATTACGTGGCAGGGCTTTGTCAGACCACTTCTATCCCCTATCTTTCACTGAATTCATGAAATTCAGCAGAACAAACATTGAACCAAAGGAAGTATATTCCTCTGAAGAAGAATCCATAATAAGGAAAATGTTCAATTTGTACCTTGAACGCGGTGCTTATCCTGAACTTGCAAATATTAATGATAAGATCCTTCGGAACAAGATACTTTCAACTTATTTCGATCTGATGTTCTCTCGTGATCTGATTGAAAGATTTGATATAGCAAAAGCCGGAGAATTGAGAATACTGATGAGACGAATCCTGAAAACATCTACAACACCGCAAAGCCTGAAGCGGCTTGAGCATTCCCTCTCCTCTATCGGATACAAACTTTCCGCCCCGACCATCTCCTCATATCTGACAATGATGGAAGAAGCTGCAATCATAACAAAAGTAAACATGTTCGGAAATGAGAAGATACAGAAAGCAAATCCGATGAAATGCTACGCTGTCGATCATGCTCTTGTAAAATACCTTAATGAATTCTCATCAATGAAAGGCGTAATGGAAGAAATTATAGTCTTTTCTCATCTGCAAAGGCTGAACAGGAAAATCTTCTATTACAGAACTTCTAATGACTATGAAGTAGATTTCCTGCTCTCTGATGAGGATCTTACCCCATTACTTGCCGTCCAAGTTACAGATAATTTTCCTATAAGCAAAGAAAGGGAAATCAGAGGAATGTATCACACAATGAATGAACTGGACTTAAACGAAGGATACATACTAACGTCTGACAGTGAAGAAGAAATCAGAGAAGAAAGCAAAACAATCAAGGTCTTACCAATATGGAAATTCCTGATGCACATGTCAAATTATGGAAAATAGGAATAAATAGCTTTAACATGATTGCATGAAGAAAAAGCTCTTGATTCTGCTCTTTATGCTTATACCTGTAATCTATGCAGCTGATATCGATATATTCGATAGAGATCCTAAGAATCCATTCGACCTTAACCCTCCTGTATGGGTACAAGGATATTGGGAAAGTGACTATCCGAGGTACTGGGAAATTAGATCAGATTCAATGATTTCATCTTTTATAGGAGGATCTGAAGAAAATGCAGATATTGCATATGGAATTATTGATGGACTGCTCCTGTACAAAGACATATATAGCATCGACTATTTTCATGATTCAGAAATAAGCCAGCCAATGGTAAGAGCCAAGCATATCGCCTCGTGTGATCCAGAATTCGTTAATCCGACATTGCGATATTACATCGGAAACGAAAGAATCATATTGGGTATGGAGGAAGTGGTAGATTTATTGGAAAACTGGCTGATAGAAATCGGACTTACTGAAGATACACCAAAGGAATTGATTATCAAATGCATTGAATATGCTTTTCTCTGTCCTGAAAACGCAGATCCTGAATTGTACAACCAGGAGGCTGCAAAACAATTAATCATGGAGCTACAGACAGGAAACCCATCCTTTGAGGATCTAGTAAATGGCATAATCAGAATTTGTTTTGTCCAGCTCTCTGATATCGAAAAACTATTCAATCGCATAACAGTTGAAGAAAAGATTGCCTATCCTGAATACTCTGTTACATTCAGCTATGATGGATTTCCATTCTATAAATTATCACTCACAAGACGATTTGATGATTTGATTGTTCAGCATAAAATGTTATCAATTTATATCTTAGATGACATACCTGAAGAATCTCCAGGAGTATTTGTTTTCCCTCGTGATTATCTATATGACGAAGGTTATTTCTCAAAACAGATATTCCATTTCAGAGAATACTCAATGGAGAGCAAAGCTGTCAGATAGGATATAAGCAAAAAAGCAATTTGTAATTAATACATACTATTGTTGATTGTTTATATTATAGAGGTTTTTTCAAAACTCTGACTAAAGCGTAATTGCTGCATGAATATGCAGAGATGAAAGATAGGCAATTAGAGAGGAGGCTCATTAAGCCCCCATTGCAGTAATTTTTTTACTATCTTATCCAGATAACTCTTTTTAATATATAAAAATGATGTCAATCCTGCTATAATGTTAATAACCACAAAAACATATAAGGAGACCTCATATGCAGTCTATATCTTATCCTCTTCCCATTCAACCACTTCTATTCACTCAGAAAG
>CALXLB010000106.1 GCA_944389085.1 uncultured Spirochaetaceae bacterium | reverse complement strand
TATGAGTTCCTTCCTTTCAGGGCTCAATTGTTTTACCGGCTTCTTTGCCATAATGAAACTCCTATGCCTTCCTCTTTTCCAGCATAGGAGCTTTTTCAAATGTCCACAAACTTATTTACAGTCTCATATATAGCTTAGATTCGTATTCAAGAGATTGCTTTTGTAAAGGCTGTTTGCGGATATTTTGCAGGAAGCCTTCATAAAAAGACCGCCGCTTTGTGCGACGGTCCTTGAAAATCAGCAACCTGAAACTGAGCAGGAAGTCCTTGCAGGTGGTACTGCTATGATTCTTTCCAGCTCCGGCTTCTTCTTAAGCTGCTCCTTAAGAGCGCGTGCACGTGCTTTGTTCACGTAGTCAGGGCTCTCGAATGTATAGTGGAAGTTTGTATGGATATCGTATGTGCCATCCATAAGAGCATGTGCATCCTCTGTCATTACCAGCTCTTCATCCGTTGGGATTACAAAAATCTTCACAGGACTGCTGTCTGCAGAAATGCAAGTCTCTGCGTTGCGGCAATGTGAGAGATCGTTCTTTTCTTTGTCGATTACGATTCCCAGATTCTCCAGACCTTCGCAAGCACCGTATCTGATGTGTTCCCCCATCTCGCCGACACCAGCTGTGAAGACGATGGCGTCTACTCTGCCAAGGAGAGCGGCATATGCACCGATGTACTTCTTGATTCTGTGGATTTCCATGTTGACACCGAGCTGAGCTTTTTCATCTCCATTGAGAGCTGCCTGATGGACATCACGCCTGTCAGACATTCCGCAAAGTCCCATGAGACCTGACTTCTTGTTGAGATATGTGTCCATGTCCTTTGCTGTAAGGCCGGTGTTGTTGCAGATGTAAGGAATGATAGCAGGATCGATATCACCGGATCTTGTTCCCATCACAAGGCCTTCAAGCGGTGTGAGACCCATTGATGTCTCTACACAGACACCATTCTTGACTGCACATGCAGAAGCACCATTTCCGATATGGAGAATGATTACGTTCGTATCCTCATTCTTCTTACCCAGAAGCAGAGCAGCACGCTTTGCACAGTAAAGGTGGCTTGTTCCATGGAAGCCATAGCGACGTACATTGTATTTTGTATACCACTCATACGGAACTGCATACATGAATGCTTCTTCCGGCATGGTCTGATGGAATGCTGTATCCATGACAATTGCATGCGGAACATTTGGCATCAGTTTTCTTGCAGCCTCGATTCCCATGATATTTGCAGGCATGTGAAGCGGTCCCAGTGGGATAAGCCCCTTGAGCTGTTCCACGACTTCATCTGTTACAAGTGTTGACTTCTTGAAAAGCTCTCCTCCGTGAAGAACTCTGTGTCCAACTGCACCGATTTCTGAAAGTGATTTGATACAGCCATACTTCTCGTCTACAAGCATTTTGAGTATGAGCTCTATTGCTTCTTTATGGGTAGGAGAGACAAAACGCTCCTCATATGTCTCCTTGCCGATTGAGTTTTGCTCAATCGTTGAATACTCAAGCCCGATGCGTTCGACAACGCCGACGCAGAGCACGTCTTTCTGGTCCCAGTCATAGACCTGATATTTGGCAGATGAACTGCCGCAGTTCAGAGTAAGTATAACCATTTCAAATTTTCTCCTGATTACAAAAGGAAACAGTATCAGAAAAGAGGGTAAAAGTCACTATCAAAAGCTGACAGAAAGGATGGGTAAAAGCGAATAAGTAAGTATGAGAAGATTAGTATTATCATTATTGTCGATGCTTTTGTTCCTGCCATTATTCCCAGTCTCCCTTGAAACGGATTCTGGCAGCGGAATGTTTTATTCAGATAATGCTGCATTCAGTTTTTCATCAGGCCAGGCCTGGTTCCAGTATGGCCCGTTAGAATATGGAGATATTTCAAGAAATGGTCTGCTGAATGCCATTTCCGATCCTCATTCATATTCTTTTTCGCTTTTCCCGACAGCGGCAAAACCTGGAAGGAATGGAATGCATGACGGATTCGTGCTGACTATAGCTCCCTTTAGCGTGCTCTGGTCAACTGATGAACGGCCTGTTGCGGCAATCGGCTACAGTGACAGTATCCTTGTTTTTTCTCTTGCCTTCGCATTTGCCGGTGAAGAAGACAGTGGATTTCACACCGACCAGGGGATGAGCGGTGAGTATCCATCCCTTTACAGCGGATTGAGTCTTTCTTTTCCGTTTTCAAGAATATCGGCTATTATCTCATTTTCCCCTGATATCGGGGTGAGAAGCTTTGTCAGGGCGGAGGCTGCAAAAGACCGTTATTCGCTTTCTGTGTCCTATGGTTCTCTGATTGGACTTTACTCCGGCAGCTCTGATGATATTCTTGGCGTTGCCGGCAGCTTCGGCAGAGATGAATTCTTGTTCAGTTTTTCCTGTTCCTTTGGTTCTGTTCCTGTCTTCAGCGATGAATACCTTTCACGGAGAGCAAAAACCTCTGCTGTATTGGATTTTGGGCATGTAAGGATTTTATCAGAGATGGAGTATAGTTTTACAAAGCATGGACGGAGACTTCATAAAGAGAGTTTCAGTTTCGATAGTGACATATTAAATATTGGATATAATACCGAAAATGGATTCTTTATTATATTAAAGAATGAGTATCTCGGTTTTGGCTGGAAGGATGGTTCCCCATTTGTTTCATTTACAGGAGAGATGGAAATGTTCTCTGCCAGAGTTAAAGCAGAGATATCTACCGATGGTTCATTCAGCCTGTCGCTGAAAACTAGTCTGTGAAAGAACCCAGCATGGCAATTGATGGAGTGAGGCAGATATTGAGTTTTTCTTTCACGGTCTTTTCTGCATGTCTGATCAGCGTGTAAATTTCCTGAGAAGTACAGCCGGGATATGTGAGTATGGAGTTTGCCTGATACTCAGAGAATTCTGCATGGCTGCCATTAGGGCCTGTAAGACCTGCTTTCCTGATTGCATCTTCTGCTTTCATCTCTTTGCTGTCTTTGAAGATTTCTCCTGAGAATCGTCTTGAAGGAGGAATATACATTCTTTCAACATACTCTTCTTTTCTTTCTCTCGCCTCGGCAGATGCTCTGGTAGGATTCAGCTTGAGGGCTACGGAAACGACAAGTCCGTTGCTGCTGAAGATGGATGACTGTTCAGAGAATGCATCATGAAAGTGCGGACGACGATGGATTCTTCCGTCAAATGACAGGTAATCGGCATAGAAGAATACGTCTGAAAGCTTCATCGAATTTGCACCGGCATTTACAGAGAGAGCACCTGCGATTGTCCCTGGAATGCCTGCAATCCTTTCCAGTCCTGAGAGATTGTGATCAATTGCTTTATTGATGATGTTATCCAAGGCTTCTCCAGGAGAAGCAATAAGAAGACGTCCTTTGATACTCATTCCTTTCATACTTGCTGTTGATATAACAAGACCAGGTATTCCTTCATCTGAGACAAGTATGTGTGTGCCTGCTCCGATAAATGAAACGTGCAGGTTCTTCTTGTATGCATGTTCGAGAAGCGAGATGCAGTCTTCTGTGCTTGCTGGCTGGGCATAGTATTCAGCTTTCCCGCCGGTGGAGAAGGAGGAACGTCTGCTCATATCCATTTCTTCTGTTATGACAAGAGCACTGAGATGTCTTGAAGAACGTTTCATATTATTATTATAACATCCACCATGGATTGAGAAAGGAAGCTATTTAGGAATATCATGCAATGAGGAGGGCTTATGAAGCTATATAATACAATGTCAAGGCAGATTGAAGAGTTTGTTCCGATTGTACCGGGCAAGGTCTCCATGTACTGCTGTGGCCCTACAGTTTATAACTATGCTCACATCGGAAACCTGAGGACATATATTTTTGAGGATGTTCTCAAAAGGACACTGGAAAGAGCTGGCTACGAAGTAAAGCATGTAATGAATATTACCGATGTCGGACATCTGACAGGAGATGGCGATGACGGTGAAGATAAAATGGAGAAGAGCGCGAGGGAAAAAGGGCAGAGCGTCTGGGATATCGCAGAGTTCTACACCAAAGCTTTCTTCCGCGATGAGGAAGCGCTGAATATCATCCGTCCTGATGTAGTCTGCAAGGCAACCGATCATATCCAGGATATGATTGCGCTGATAAAGCGTCTGGAAGAAGGGGGGCATACTTATACTTCAGGTGGCAACGTCTATTTCTCCATCGATTCCATCCCTGATTATGGTAAGCTTGCACGCCTGAGTCTTGATGATTTGAAGAGCGGGGCAAGAATCGAAGTCGATTCGAACAAGAAGAATCCGAAAGATTTCGTGCTCTGGTTTACAAATTCCAAGTTTTCCGGACAGGCTATGATCTGGGATTCCCCATGGGGACGTGGATATCCAGGATGGCATATTGAATGCTCTGCTATGAGCATGAAATATCTTGGAGAGCATTTTGATATCCATTGTGGTGGTATCGATGCAATTCCTGTGCACCACACAAATGAGATAGCCCAATCAGAGGCTGCAACTGGAAAGACATGGGTAAACTACTGGTGCCATGGAGAGTTCCTTCTGATGGGAAATGCGAAGATGTCAAAATCTTCAGGAGGCTTTGTCACCCTTCCTTCTCTGGAGAGTGAGGGCTATGAAGCTCTCGATTATCGTTACTTCTGCCTCACAGGACATTACAGGAGTCAGCTTAAGTTCTCATATGAGGCTTTGGATGCTGCACGCACTGCCCGCAAGGGACTGATGGAAAGACTCGCCTCTCTGAGAGCCGAAGCAGAGCAGCAGGAAGAAGTTTCCGATAGCGCCAAGAGCTATATGAAGGCTTTTGATGAAGCTATGGAGAATGACCTGGGTGCTCCTCAGGCTGTCTCCATCCTCTGGAAAATGGTCAAGGACAATTCTCTTTCCGCTTATGACAGGCTTTCCGCTGCTGAATATATGGATGGGATTCTCGGGCTCAGACTGGACAGAAAAGAGGAGAAGAAGGAAGAAAGAATCGGCAGTGATGAGGACTGGGCACTTGTTGAAGAGCGTAAGGAAGCTAAGAAAAACAAGGACTATAAGCGAGCTGACGAGATAAGGGAAGAGCTCAGAAAACGCGGTTTCAGCGTCAAGGATACCCCCTCTGGTGCTATTCTTGAAAAAATTGTGTAACCTTTTCCCCTGATTAGGTGTTAATAAGATGGAGATTAAGAGCACTGACCGAGATGATTTCAGGCGCATCTACGATGATAATTATCATCTGATTGTACAGGTGATTATGCACATCGTATATAACATTGAAATCGCCGAGGATCTTACGCAGGAAGCCTTTGAAAGGTTCTATATCAAGAATATGACCTTTCCTGGGGAGGATGATGCGAAATACTGGCTGATACGGGTAGCCAAAAATCTCGCACTCAATCATGTGAGGCGTAACAAGCGTGAGATAGAAATGGTAGAGAAAGTCAGGCACAACCCTGCTTCTTCTCTCGAAGGCCGCGATGCAGCACAGTCTGCTGTTGAAGCTGACGAGAGAAGGGCTGTCAGGGCCGCTGTCGATAGTCTGCCGGAAAACCTGAGAATGGTTATCCAGCTGAAGGAATATTCCGGACTCGACTATAAATCGATAGCTAAGGTGCTTGGGATTTCCGAGACGAATGTGAAGGTGAGGGTATACAGGGCAAGAAAAAAACTGGAGGAAGCCCTCATGACGGAGGATAGGGATGTGTATTGATTCGCAGATGCTGTCAGCTTATCTCGACGGAGAGCTTCCGGAGCCGTATAGGACTCAGGTGGAAGAACATCTTGAGCATTGTGCGGCATGCCGGAAGCATCTATGTGACATGAAAGCTCTGGATGAGAGAGTTAAAGCAGCGACATTTTCTGATGAGCTGCTGCTGAGAAACAAAGACAGGATGTTCTCTCTTCTGGACAAGAAATATTTTGAAAGCGGAAAGAAGGTCAGTTTTATACGCAGGCGTCTTGAAGTTTCTGTACCAAGCCTTGTTACGGCAGCAGCTGCTGTTGTCTTCATCTTCATCGGAGGCTTTATGTTCTTCGGTACTTCTTCAGAACAGACAGAAGATATTCTTCCTTCCTTTGCTCTGCAGGCAGACAGTTCGAATGTCCATTATGTCTCTGATAATGTAGGATTGGAGAATTATACGCTTGAAGAGATCCTCCAATATCTTGACAGCAAAGGCTATAATGTAGATATATCGATAAAGGGTCTGCAGCCGCTGGAGACAGCACCGGCTCAGAACTAAGACCATAGCCATTGGGGATTGGAGATGGGGCAGGCAGGGGTTTCGTTTGATACCTGCCTGTTTTTATTTTCCGAATGTTTGCAGGAAAAGCTCATCGTCTTCAGGAAAATGTGTGGCATAGCCGACAGCTATGCTGTGTCCTGTCGCCTCGATGATTCTTCTGGCTCCTTCCTCTCCGAAAGCACCGCAGAGCTCGATGGCTTTGAAGCTTTTGCCTTTCAGCTCTTTCGCGATTCTCTCAGCTTCTTCTATGTTTTTTACTCCTATAAAAGATGTTTCATTGTCAGAGAAAGAGACTCTGGCATTGTCACCAGAGTCTCCCATGATAATGTGTCGTATAGCATTACATCCTCGAATATAGATCCTTGTAGATCTCTGCAGACTTCTTCCAGGACCAGTCTTCTTCCATCCCGCGCCTCTGCATGTGATCCCAGAGTTCATGATGGTTGTACCAGATCCATTCAGCATGCTTGATCCTGTCCAGAAGCTCTCCTCCTGTGTAGTTGTGGAAAGAGAAACCTGTACCTGTATCTTCATATTCATTGAATGGTTTGACAGTGTCCTTGAGTCCTCCGATTTCATGCACAATCGGGACCATGCCGTAGCGAAGCGCGATAAGCTGTGTCAGTCCGCACGGCTCGAAAGCTGATGGGACAAGAATTGCATCAGCGCCAGCATAGATTCTGTGTGCAAGCGGATCTGAATATGTGATGGCAGCTCTGACTTTATCAGGATATTTTCCCTGATAATATCTGAACATGTTCTCGTAGTACTGATTGCCTGTGCCAAGAACGATGATGTTCACATTGAGAGAGCAGATCTGATCCATAACCTGATCTATGATATCAAGGCCTTTCTGATCTGTGAGTCTGGAGACGATTGCAAGTGTGAGGACATCTGGATTCTCTGCCAGTCCCATCTCTTTCTGCAGCTCTGTCTTGTTCTTCTTTCTCTTGGACTTCCTGTCACGGATAGAGTAATTTGCGCTGATGTTCTTGTCAGTTGCAGGATTCCAGACATTGTAATCAATGCCGTTGATGATGCCCCAGAGACGTTCGTGCCTCCATTTGAGAATATCCTGCAGCCCCTCTCCGAACTCCGGTGTCTGGATTTCCCAGGCATAGCTGTTGCTGACAGTGGTGATGTAGTCGGAGTATACAAGGCCGCCACGCATCATTGTGCAGTTCCAGTCATTCCGAGGAATCGATCTGTCCTGATATGGGCTGACAAGGAGTCCCGGTTCAAAGACTTCGTCAGGCAATGCTGATACCCATTTGATATGACCGACATCCCACTCACCTTTGAAACGGATGTTATGGATTGTGAATATTGTACGGATACCGCGGAAGAACGGATCTCCCTGGAAGACGGTGTTCAGATATACTGGGATCAGGGATGTCTGCCAGTCGTGGCAATGGATGATATCAGGACGGAAACCGATGAGAGGGAGGGCAGATAGCACTGCTTTTGAGAAATATGCGAATCTCTCCAGATCCTGATAAAGATCATAATAAGGAACAATGCCGCCGAAATACTGTTCATTGTCGATGAAGTAATATGTGATACCATTGTGCTCAAGCATATGCACGCCCACATATACTCTGTTATCCATCTGGAAATAATATATACACTTCTCTTTTTCACGCCATTCCGGTTTTATGGCATGGTAGTTCGGGATAATGACGCGGATGTCATATTCATTTTTATCGAAAGCCTGTGGAAGACTTCCGACAACATCTGCAAGTCCTCCTGTTTTTACAAACGGCACACATTCTGATGCCGCAAAGAGAATTTTCTTCATTTTCCCTCCAGTTTTTTATGATTATATATCTTCTCTCTTGATATTCATACCTTGAATTGAGATTGTTGAGGCATTTCCCCGTCTTTAGCATTTAACGCAAGAAAAGTTTAAGAACCAGAAAATATACATCTCTTAGAAATCCTAATTTCTGTACGTGAAATGGGGATTTTTCTTTTCTCGGATTATTTTGCAAACTTTTTCCTT
>CALXLB010000105.1 GCA_944389085.1 uncultured Spirochaetaceae bacterium | reverse complement strand
TATGAGTTCCTTCCTTTCAGGGCTCAATTGTTTTACCGGCTTCTTTGCCATAATGAAACTCCTATGCCTTCCTCTTTTCCAGCATAGGAGCTTTTTCAAATGTCCACAAACTTATTTACAGTCTCATCCTTTCGTTTTCGGCTATTTCTATCAGCTCAGGAAGGCATGTTGAGAAGAAGCTTTTGTAAGCATGGCAAAGATATGCTTTGTTCAGCTTTCCTGTCCTGAAGTCTTCTTTCTCCCGTTTGCAGCCGCCACGGCAGAGAGGGAAGTAATGGCAGCAATTGCATTCTTCATTGATTTCCTCTGATTTCTCAACAAATCTTATTTCTCTTCTTCTGTTATCAAGCGTTGAGAAACTGTCAGTATTTATGTTTCCTAGAAGGTACTCATCTCTTACATAGAAATCACAAGGGTAGACAGAACCGTCAGCTTCTATAGTGTAGTATGAACCGCATTGGCCATTCATGCTGCAGTCTTCTGCATAACCATTGAGCATCAGAAAGATCAGATTATCGAAATAGCGGATGGAGACGTAATCGCCTGATTTCCAGTCTTTATAATACTCCCTGAAGAGAGTTATCAGAAAATCTGCATATATTTCAGGTGTAAGGGAATATTCCAGTGTTCCTCTCTCGCATTCCATCGGATCAATGAGCGGTATGAACTGAAGATAGCGAAAGCCGTTGCGCTTGAAAAATGAGTATATTTCTTTAGCGTTCCTTGCTATCTCGTCTGTCACTGTGATGAGGATGTTCAGCTTGACACCCATTGTAAGAAACAGCTTTGCGTTGTTGAATACCTTGTTATAGGTTCCTCTTCCATTCTTGTCTTTGCGATAATGGTCATGGAAATGCTTTGAACCATCGAGAGAGATACCTGTAAGGAAATCATTCTCTTTGAGCCAGTTTGCCCATTCTCTGCTGAGAAGATAACCATTGGTCTGCAATGTGAAATCAAGATTCTCCGGCTTTGTCTTTGACCGGGCATAGGAGACGAAATCCTTATAGAAATCAAGGCCGGAAAGGGTAGGCTCTCCACCCTGAAAGCCGAATGAAGCTGAGTCATCAGGATTTTCCAGGGCTTTGTCTATAAGTGTATGGGCTGTGGCTGTACTCATCGTCCCATAGCTCTTTATTGCTCTGTTTCTGCTTACGTCGGCATAGAAGCAGTAGGTACAGTTCATATTGCAGTCACTGCTGGATGGTTTAATCAGGAAGACTCTATGCATCTTTACTTTGTCAGTGGCCCGTATTCTCGTCCAGGTATCAGCTTCTTACCATCTATGAAGCCTTCAGAGCGGCCTGTAAGCTCTTTGATCAGAGCAGAGCGGAGATAGGAAATCCTCTCTTGCTTATCATCTGCATTGATGAGGTTTTCCTTTTCATGCGGGTCATCTTCCAGAGAGAAGTATTGTTCTTCACCTGATTCCGAATACCAGATGTACTTATCATTCTTTGTGACTATCCAGTGGTTGGAGAACTGGCCATATGAATGCTCTCCATGAAGATATTCTCTTGGTTCGTCATCTGGCTTTCTAATTACATCCAGAAGGCTCTTGCCATCGTAGTGCTCATCATCTCTTCTGCCAGCGGCATCCAGAAGGGTCGGCATGATGTCCCGAAGCTCTGCAACAGCATCGATTTTCATGCCTTGCTTCCCGTTTATTCCTATGGCTTCCAGATTGGAGAAAAGGAGAGGGATATGGCAGCTGCCTTCATATGGGCGGCTCTTGCGGAACATATAGTGGTCTCCCAGTTCTTCTCCATGATCTGAAGAGAAGACTATGAGCGTGTTATCATAGAGGTTATGTTCTATGAGAGCCTGGATGACTCTGCCGATCTGATGGTCCAGATGCGTGATGAGCGCATAGTAAGCGGCTCTCATTTCATGAATAAGCTCAGGATCCACCGGTCCTGTCTTGCTGTCGAAGATCCTTCCTTCTTTCTCTATGAATTCTTTTGTCTCCCATGTACCGATGAATGGTGGGGTGAGTTCTTTGTTTATATACCTTGATAAATAATACTCGGGAGGGTCTAGAGGCGGATGCGGTTTGAGATAGCTTGCCATCAGGAAGAATGGTTTATCTGGATCTCTTCTGCGGAAGAAATCAAGCACGTTGTCAGTGACCCAGTTCGTCGGATGGTATTTCTCATCGTAGCACCAGCTTCTTGCTACCCAACTGTTGCAGTCAAGTCCTGTATATGTTGAATCGGCATCGGCGCCAAGCTCTTTTTTCAGCCAGTGGAAATAATCATCGGCATAGAACTGGTTCTCCCTGTACGGAACATCCTCATAGCGGGATGCGTGCATGTAGCCATCGTGCAGGATGACGTTATCAAAACCGAGATATCTTCTGACAGGGTAAACATGCATTTTCCCGATGCAGATTGTGTAATACCCCGCTTTGCCAAGCTCTCCCGGAAGTGTTCTCTCATAGTCCCATGGCACGTTATCCTGATACCCGACTCTCTTGTTATGCTTAGGGGATAAACCTGTAAGAAGAGCTGCTCTGGCAGCAATACAGTTAGGGCAGGCACTGTATGCATGCGTGAAATCAATGCCTTTAGCGGCAAGAGTGTCAAGGTAAGGTGTCTTTACATCCCTGTGGCCTGCATATCCCAGACTGTCGCCTCTGAGCTGATCTGTCATTATGAAGAGTATATTCGGTTGCTTTACCATGCCTTGCTCCTGAAAAGAAAAGGTCTGCTTGTCTGCAGACCTCAGTATATCAGATTTTGTACCATCTGATTTCATTTGCTTCTAGATCAACGCCGAATGATGTTCCGTCCCCTTTGTATACAGTCGTACTCTGCTTTTCATAGGTGTTGTTCACAACACAGTACTTGCCATTTCTGACGTATGCATGCACTTCGACGTTGTAATTTGTACTGTACCAGGCGTTGAGCTTGTCCTCGCTGGAAGATGACCAGAGAACAGCACGGTATAGTATCCTGTTATTCTCGAAGGAGTAGGGAAGCCCTGAGATATAGACACAGCGGCCGTTTCCGTAGCTGTTGGCTGCAAGCTGCACTTCTTTGTCTCTCTGGCAGATTACAGTAGTGCCAGGAAGTGCATAGATGCTCTTCATGCCTTCGCCGAAATCAATCTCGCCTTTGACATCCTCCGTGATGAAGTGCTCATGTTCCTCCCAGTTGTACTTGTCATAGTTGAGCGTGAAACCTGTTTCCTTCTCAACGCCCAGCGCTGTGGCAAGCTGGAAGAAATGTCCTTCGCTCTGGTGGGCCGTCGGCTCTCCCACGCCTATGAAACCGCCGCCGTTCCAGATGAAACTCCTGACACGCTCGAGTATGACTGGATCTGTCCAGTTCTCTCCGCCTGAATGAGCTGTGTCAGCGCCTCCTACATTGATGATTACATCGATATCGTTGAGAATACCAGGATTCTCCCTTATATCGCTGAAGCTGATGAATCTGACGCTGAAAGGAGCACCAGAGAGTGCTTCTATGACACCTGCATAGCTGTAGTTCTGTTTCTGATACAGTGCATGATGGACCATGTGTGCTCCCCATGCCCTCATTTTTCCCCAGCAGTTGAGCACAGCAACTGTCTTCACGCAGTATGGTACAGTCCACTTTATGTTCTCATAGAGAAGCCTGAACTCATCACAGACAGACTTCACGTACTCGACGAAATCAGGGAACTGCAAGGCAAGCTTCAGGTATCCGCCGTAGCCGATACGGTCAATCGGGCTTCTCAGGATAGCTCTGCGTGCGGTCACCCAGTTTATCTTCGCTTCTTTTACAGGATCTCCTCCTTCATGGAAGACATCGGGAAAGAAATAGGGCAGGAAGCGTCCTTCGCGGTAGCGTACTCCTTTTATATCGCTGATGAGACGGAGTGTGGAACCATTGCCGACACTTCCGACTATCGCATCCAATCCTGTCGATTCAAAGCCATCGACGAAAGGCTCTGTGCCGATCCAGTGATCACCGAGGAACATCATGGCTTCCTTTCCGCATTCGTGCGTGATATCCACAAATTCCTTCACAAGTGCTCTTACTTCCCTTATCTGGAAAGCCTGGAAGTCTTTATATTCCTTTGAAGGTATTCTGTACTGGTTGTTATGATAGCCTTGATCAATGATGTATTCAGGCCGGAACTTATATCCAACCTCCTTCTCGAATTTATCAAGGATGTACGGAGAGACAGAGGCTGAATAGCCATACCAGTCGACGAACTTCTCTCTTGCCATTTCATCGAAAACCAGCGTGAACTGATGGAAGAAGGTTGTGAAGCGTATCACATTCACATATGGATGCTCTGCGCAGAATTTCCTCAGGCGTTCGACAGAGAATGCTCTCGTCTTCGGCTGTCTCACATCGAATGTGATCTGATGTTCAACGCCTTTCCATCCATTGACGACAGCATTGTACATATGCACGGGATCCCACATGATGAAAGCAAGAAAACTTACTGTATATTCATGGAAAGGTTTCGCTTCCTGTATTATCACCGAGCCGCTTTCTTCATCATAAATCCAGTTTCCAGGAGGGACAATCTCTCCTGTGGTCCTGTCTATCACCTCCCACCAGCGCTCCCTGTCTTCAGGATTGACTTTCAGCATCTCCGGATAGAGATTATCCATCAGATTGATTGATAAAGCTCCCTCTGCCGTGGATGAGAATTTTGTCATCAGATACATCTGCTGAATCTCATCGGGATTTGCCAGGGCCCATTTATTATCCTTTCTGGTTGTGTAGTATGTGGAATAAATCTTTGCACCGCTGCTAGCGAGCTCAGGAGGAAATTCCGTGCCATCGCAGTCACGGATGGCATCTGCTCCCCAGTAGGAGAGCATGCTGAGGGTTTCCTTTACAATTCCTTCGTCAGTAGGAATAGTGACTCTGCCTTTTTTCAGTTCGTCATTCATCAGCTTTCTCCTTTATCAGCCTTTGACACCACCACCGGTTACACCTGCGATGATCTTCTCTGAAAGGAAGATGTAGAGCAGGAATGTCGGGAGGAAAACAATGATGACAGCCGCAAAGAGTGCACCGTACTGTCCCGTGTATCTCATGGAATTGACGATCTGCAGAAGTCCTACACCGACAGGAGCAACACTCTGGCTGGATGCGAAGATGAGAGCCATGAAGAATTCATTCCAGATTCCGAGGAAATTGAAGATTGTAACTGTAACAAGAGCTGGCTGGACGAGAGGGAACATGATCCGCCAGAATGTTCCGGCAGGACTGCATCCATCGATTGCCGCAGCTTCCTCGTATGAACGTGAGAGCGTTGCGAAGAAGTTCAGGAGATAGACAGTTGTATAAGGCACTCTGAAGAAAATCATCAGAACTGTGAAGATCAGGCGGTCTGGAGCATTACGCCAGCTTGCTGTGATTGCATAGATAGGCAGGACGATCATTACAGCGGGAACGCTCATAGCAATGATAAGTGATGATTTTATGATCTTGTTGCAGATGAATTTGTATCTTGAAAGCACATAGCTTGCAGGTGCGCTTATGACGATGGTGAAAAAGCATCCTGCAACGGAGTAGAGCAGTGAGTTTGCGAAGTACCTTGCGACATTCTGCTGACTCCAAGCCAGAGCATAGTTCTCGAAGTGCAATCCTGTCTCGAACTTGAAGACCTTTCCCTGCATGATTTCCGGTGTAGTCGAAAGGGAGGCACCGAGAATCCAGAGAAGGAAAGCTGCTGTGAAGCCAAGCCAGACAAGAAGGATTATATATCCTGGAAGCATTGTCGCTTCCTTTTTCCAGTTGATTCTGTGAGCTGGTATTTTTTCTTTGTTTCTGAAACCCATAGCGTCCCCCTTAAAGTTCGACTTCATCATCCTTGATGACTTTATTCATCAGGAGATAGACAGCAAGAATGATGAGAGCAAGTACGATACCGACAGCAGCGGCTGCTCCCGGATCTGCTCCCGTTGAGCCTCGTGAAGGGAATGCTGTGTCATAGAGGTACATGACAGGAACAACTACACTTGCCTCTGTATCCACAGGGCTGAACATCTTCGACCAGAGATAGAATGTCGCAGTGTTGATAGTCCAGAATGTCAGGTTTGTCTTTGTCACACCCTTCAGAAGAGGGAAGGTTATCTTGAAAGCCTGCTGGATTTTGCTTGCTCCGTCGATTGTAGCCGCCTCATACAGGTCCTGAGGTATTTTCTCAATGCCGGAGATGAAGATCAGCATGTAGTAACCGACTGCACCGAATATGAAGGAACCAAGCATTGCCCAGAATTTCATGTCAGTCGCCAGCCAGTTGATTGGTGTGCCGTTGAAGAATTTGATAAGTGAATTGAGCATTCCATACTGCTGGTTGAATATATACTGGATCCACATAGTGGCAAGTGCTACTGCACTTATTACATTCGGCATGTAGATAGCTGCCCGGAAGAATTTCTTGAATCTGATTCCGCTTGTGAGTATGACTGCGAAAAGCAGTGCGAGAGCAAGTGTTATTATACCGCCGAAAATCCAGATCATGAGCATGTTCTGAATGGAGCGGATGAATGTTGTGCTGGTGAAAATCTTCTCGTATTTTCCGAATCCTGCAAATTCCCACTCTCCGACAGGAGCGGTGATGTTCGGCATGCTGAAAAAGCTCATCAGGAATGTTCTTACAACAGGGTAGGCATACATAACCAGGAGCGTTATCACACATGGCAGGATGAAGAGAACAATCATTTTATAATCTTTTTTCACAAGATCCTCCCTTTGTTCCATTTGAAGAAAAAGGGAAGCCGCCTGATGGAAGCTTCCCTTTCTTCTATAGAGATGAATCAATACAGAGCGTCAAGGGCAGCTGCGAATTCCTCTCCAGTTGCGAAGCGGCCTTCGAAGAGCTGGATTACTACGTCCTTGATCATTGTTCTGAGATCTCCGTTGGCATTGAGACCCATTGTCCATGTCAGTGAACTGTCGGAAGCGAGCAGTGTCTCAACAGCACCATCGAGAGATGTGCATGTGTTGTTCGAATCTGCAGGAATCTGAGGAACGCGGTCAGCTCTTTCCTGATCGAATTCACCTGTAACGACTGTCATGATGAAATCGAAAGCAGCCTGCGGATTCTCACAGTAGCTGGAAATAGCAAGGGAGTTTGTTCCAGCATAGGAAGCTGTTGAGCCATTTCCGCCGTCTTCTACAGGAACTGTAGGATAGTTGAAGACACCCCATTCAATTCCAGCGCCTGTGTTATTGTTGACTTCAGCTGTTACATAGTCTGCACAGACAACCATGGCTACATTCTCAAATCCGATCTTGTTCTGGCTTGCTGGATACTCATCTGGAGCACCGGAGGCAAGATAGCCGCGGTTCACGAAATCAATGATGTCCTCAGCTGCTGCCACGACACCAGGATTGTCTGACCATCCACCGTTGAGTGAGAGCTCTCTTGTTGTTGCTTCTCCGATATATCTGTCGAGATGGTAGCCGAAATTGAAGTCAGAATATGTGCTGTCGAGTGCAAGCGGCTGGAAGCCTGCATCCACGAGCTTCTGGCAGACATCAAGGAATTCATCCCATGTCGTAGGAGTCTCTGTGATTCCTGCTGCCTCGAACTTGGCTTTGTCATAGAAGACACCGCCCATGTTAGGCTGCTCTGTGATTGAGCAGAGGAAGCCCGCCCATTCATTGCTCATGTTATTGAAGAGTGCATAGCTGTTGTTCTCATAACCTGCAGCTGCGGCCATCTCTGTCAGATCATAGCAATATGGAGCATACTGCTGTCCGATTCTTGTGTAGTCCTCTTCAAAGATATCAATATTCTCTTCACCCTGAAGAGCTGTATTGATGATTGTGGAGATGTCACGGCCTCTGAACTCGATATTGACGCGGCATCCTGTCTCCTCTTCGAATGCATCTGCAGCTTCCTGCAGAATCTGTCCCTGAGGCTCTGCAGCATTCCACATTGACCATACATTAAGCTCAACGCCAGAGTAGATGCCGTCACCGCCAGCAGATTCAGAGCTTCCGCCTGCAAAAACTGACGATAGAGCGATAAGTGCTACTAAAGCAATTGCTAAAAGTTTCTTCATTGTATAAAACTCCTTTTGTGTTTCTGAAAACCTTACATTTCTATCTTAAAGGCAGTTTTTTCTAGTCAACAATTAAGATATTGCTCTGTTTTTTATATTTATTGCTTTTTATGGTTTCTGAGTGATAATTCTTATAATGAGTACTGCTCGATTTGAGGTATTGAATAACTCTTCTGAAGCGATAGAGCCTAAGCTTAGGTATATAACGCACTCGCGTTATGATAATGAGTGGCTGAGCGCTGTGCATTCACATTCCGTCGCAGAGATGCTCGATATACTGGAAGGAGAAGGGGAGATTGTAGTATCAGGAGTGCACCGGGAGATACAGGCTGGGGACTTTGTTGTCATCCCGCCTCATCTGATGCATACGGAGATTTCCTCCTCTGACAATCCTCTGGAGTATTACTGTCTTGGTATCTCTGATATCTCTATAGGTTTTGATGGGGATGATTTCAATCCGATTATGACGCTGGGAAACAGCAGGCAGAATGTGCTGAATCTCATCAGGAATATTTATCGCGAAATGCAGAAGCAGCAGAAAGCCTGTGAGCTGATGGCAAAAAGCTATTTCTATAATCTTCTCAGCATCCTGATAAGACGGCGCATCGTCAGTGTGGAACTGGATGAAGAGAAGGTTATCAGAAGCAATATTGCAGATGTGAAAGGATATATCGACGAGCATTATGCGGAGTCTTTCTCGCTCAGCGGACTTGCTGATATTGCTGCACTTAGCAAGTTCCATCTTATCCGGCAGTTCAAGAGCGAGCTCGGTGTCAGTCCTGTCGATTACGTTCTCAGAAAGCGTGTCACAGAGGCAAAGAAGCTTCTGTCCGGTACAGAGCTTTCCATCAGTGATATCGCAGAAGCTGTAGGTTTCTCTTCTGGCAGCTATTTCTCCCAGCGTTTCCGCCTTGCCACTGGCATGTCCCCTATGAGTTTCCGTCATAACAGCCATGAGATGAAGTGAATATGATGATATTTTATATGATAAGCTGTGAAACCACTTGAAATGACTTGGTTATTCTGCTAAATTCTCACTGTTGCGGTTCGCAGCATGGCGAGATAGCTCAGTTGGTAGAGCAAGCGGCTCATATCCGCTCGGTCAGGGGTCCGAGTCCCTTTCTCGCTAGAGTCCCGGAAGTCACTTCCGGGATTTATTTTTCAGCTTTGCATTGATTTTCTTATCATCCTTTTTGCTTTCAAGATAGAAAAGCAGCCAGATGAGGAAGAATCCGATTATAGAGAGTGTCAAAGCCCAGATTATCTGTTTTCCCATAAGGAAACCCATTGATACAGCCGTAATGAGAAAACCTCCTGTTCCTATGATGAAATGTACAGCGGTGGCAAGTACAGTATTGATGTCGTAGGTATAGAGAACAGAGGGGAATATGTAACAGAACGCAATGATTATAGCTCCTGCTGAATAGCGGATGAAATGGCCCTGAAGGTAATCTGTAAAGCCATTGCCAGCGAGGAGCACTCCAATGATATTCACCGTTACGAATAGCACTGCACCCCATGCAATGCCTGTCTTTGCATATTCAATTATTTTTCTCATAGATTCTCCTCCTGAAATCTTTCCTGCAGCTTCTTGACAGTGTCTCGTACATGCCGTTTGAGAGATGTACTACAGCTCTGCCATTGTATGCTGTGCTGATTCTCTCCACCTCTGATAGCCTTACCAATGCCCATTTGCTGATTCTGATGAAATCATCGCCTAGGCAATCAGCAGCAGCATAAAGCGGAGAAGGAAAGATGTATCGCTTATTTGTTTTTGTGTGTATAGCTGTCTCTCCGTTTTCTGTTCTTGCAAGGATAATGCTCTCTGCAGGGACAAGGACATCTTCATTGCCATCCCTGCACATCAGCTTCGTTCCTATTTTCCCAAGAAGCGAGCGGATATTATCGTCAGCTTTCCTCACGATGATTGTAATGACTCCATCTTCCTGGCTGCTGTCTTCTACAATCCTTACTTTCATCTTTTCTCCATGATTATTGTATTCCATTGAAGCTGCATTTTGCTTCTGATTTTTAACCTCTTGGGGTAATATCAGGGTGTGGATCTGGCAGAATTTATCGATATTATCGGAGGAGAGGCATATAAGGATGATGTACTCTCTTATCCGGTTGAAGCGGAATATCTGGAACTTTTCTATAAGGATTTCCCATCCTTTGAGGAGGAAGGGAAGAAACAGGAGGACAGCGGGCTGTTCTTCCTTTCTTCTTATGCCCGTCTTGCCTGTGCCTCTATTGATGAAAGCAGGAGACGGGGAATCCCTGACAGCATAATGTTCGGAACATTCTTTGATATAACCATCTGGGAAAGATGGTATGAAAGACAGAACGGTAGGACAGGTCTGGACAGGATAAACTGGATCCGAAATCATATTCTCTTCCGTCTTTTCCGCTTGGGAGAGCTGCAGTTTGAGATCAGTGATGAGAAAAGGTGCGGCCTTCCGGTCTTCCATGTGCATGTGCCAGAAGGAGCCAGGCTTGATGGAGCAGAGGATTCTTTTGCCAGAGCTCTCTCCTTTTTCAAAGAGGAGAAAGCTTTCTTCACCATTGAATCCTGGCTTCTGTCTCCGCAGATAAACAGGATGCTTTCCCCTTCATCTTCAATCAGGAAGTTCTCATCGCTCTTCACGCTTGATAAAACAGAGGAGAGCAGACAGGCGGAGGAGAGGGTATTCGGTTTTATCGCTTCCGATCCATCTTCCTATCCTGTTTCGTCCTCATTATCCAAGAAGGTGAAGGAACATCTGCTCTCTGGCGGAAAGATAGAGAACGGATATGGCTTTCTTGTCAGGTCTAGCCGATAGTATTTCTCAGCACTCCAAGTCCTTCGATTTCAATCTCGACTATATCTCCTTTATGCATACCTGATATTCCTCCTGGAGTGCCTGTTGAGATGATGTCTCCCGGAAGCAGTGTCATTACGTGGGATATATATGAGATGAGATAAGGAACGGTGAAGATCAGATTCGATGTGTTTGATTTCTGCTTTGTCTCTCCATTGACACGGCTTGTGATCATCAGTGTATCTGCCTTTACCTCATCTGAGATGTATGGGCCCAGTGGCATGAAGGTATCAAAGCCTTTCGCTATCGTCCACTGTCCATTCTTCGGCTGCAGGTCCCGTGCTGTCACATCATTAGCGATCGTATAGCCCAGGACATAGCTTAGAGCATCTTCTTCTCTTACATTCTTGGCTTCTTTCCCGATGACAACAGCAAGCTCTGCCTCGTAGTCGAGCCGGTGGCACATCTCAGGATAGACTATTGTACTATCATGTCCTGTCGCGGATGTGGATGGCTTGAGGAAGACTACCGGGGTTTCTGGAACAGGCAGGCCGAATTCCTCTGCATGGTCGCGGTAATTAAGGCCGATGCAGACTGCTTTGGAGAATGGGGCTGGTGGAAGCAGCTTTGCGCTTTCGTATGGTATCTCCTCGCTGGTAAGCATGAAATAGGATGTGAAAGGGGAGCCTTCTGCTACTCTGATTCTATCTCCGGCCAGAGCACCATATCGCTCGACTCCATTGTAGATGAAACGTACATACTTCATTTTATTTTCCCTTTTTCAGACAGAACCATCTGCCGCTATCTGCAAAGCCAAGGGCTCTGTATATCCTTGCCGCACATTCCTCTGTGCACCATAGGGCAAGCTCTCTGATTCTGTTCTCATTGAATGATATATCCATCAGCTCTGAAACTACAGAGGCGGCATAGCCTTTTCTCCTCTCTTCAGGGAGTGTTGCGACGCAGGTGATCATCGGCAGTATGCTTTCTGCTCTCACGAGGTAGGCAGCAGAAAGAGCTTTGCTTCCATCTGTAAGAGCAACTGCAGCAAATGGATAGTAAAAGGAGAGGAAGCGATGGCAGTTCTCCTCGTCTTCCTCTTCTTCAAAGCTTTCTTCCATGCCGGGGACACTCCTGTAAAGAGAGAAAAGCATCAGGAAATCCTCTCTTGTCCTCAGAACCTTGAGTCTTTCATTTCTCTCTTTTTTTCTGAAAGAAGAAGGTGTTGCTCTCATAAGCGTCCGTTCCGTTGCTGTATATCCGGGAATAGGTAAGGGCTGAGGTGTGAGAATGGCGTTGAGACCCAAAGCTGAGAGTGATTCCAGTTCCTCGCAGCTGAAAGAACTGTTTTTCGTTATCACAATGGCAGATGCTGGGAAATTAAGCATTATGATATTCCCAAGCCTGGAACCACGTACATCCATTCCTTTTTCCGCATCGGAGAGATACGAAAGGAGGAATGGATCATGGATGGATTTTGAAAGAGAGTCTATCTCACTGTGGGTCAGATACTTCTGTTTCATAGAGGAAATTGAAATATGGGGAGTCCGTAGTGAGTGTTTTCTCTATGCCAGGAAGTGTTTTTCTGTAGCTTTCAAGAGCTGTCCACAGTTTAAAGAATTCCGGATTTGCTGAATATGCTTCACTATAGATTCTTGCAGCTTCCGCATCTGCATCTCCTTTTATCTTCTCGCTCTCTGCATATGCCTGGGAGAGAATCGTTCTCTTGTCGTTCTCTGCTCTTCCTTGCCAGGAGAGAAGCTGTCCGCGTCCATAAGCGCGGTATGCCTCAGCTATCTGGCTGCGTTCCTTGATCATTCTGGAGTAGACGCTGCTTGTAAGATCGTCCGAGTATCTGATCTGGCGGATTATGACATCCTCAAGCTCTATGCCGTAGTTGAGCGTGAGGGGAGCGGCTTTGCCTAGCATCATATCTGAAAGTCCGTCGCGTCCGATGAGTATCTCCTCCTGTCTTGCCCTTGTATTCGTCAATGAGCGCAGGGTCTCTGCATCTTCTGCATCCTCGACTTCCTTGTTTATCTCTTCCTCATATTCGAGTGTATTGATTCTGTTTGTGGAACGTACTGCTTCGTTGAGATAATTCTCGCTGATTACCGTGCGTATTGTGGAATCTAGCACGTCATTGAGTCTGGCAATACCACCATCAACGGTTTTCACTGTCATATAGAAGAGAGCGGGGTCGCAGATTCTCCATCGTGCTGTGGCATCCACCCAGATGAACTGGTTTTCCTTTGTCGGTATACGCTGGGCATCTCCATCCCAGGAGAGAAGCGTTGATGGGTAGCGGGTGATGGTATCAACGAGAGGAAGCTTCAGCTTGAGCCCTGCTGTGGTCTCTGTTCCGATGATTCTGCCGAATCGTGTGATGACGGCCTGTTCGCCTTCATTGACCATGTAGAATGGCCCCATGAGGAGCACGACAATAAGAAGTACAGCAATGACAACCAGTGTTGTGACAAGCTTCTTCATTTCACACCCCCTATGATCTGCAGCGGGATGTATCCATCCAGCGATTTGTCCACCAGCGTGATGCTGCTTTCATCTGAGAGCACATCCTCCATCGTCTCGATGTAAAGACGGCGGGCTGTTGTTTCACTGTCCAGTTCATATTCCTTCCTCATCGCTTCGAATCTGGCTGTGTCGCCTTTTGCCATGTTCACACGTTCTGCTGCATAGCCTCTGGCTTCCGATACGATTTTGTCGGCCTCGCCCTGGGCTGCCGGAATCTCCTGATTATAATACTGCTTGCCCTCGTTTATCAGGGAATTCATATCCTGTATGGCCTTGTTGACATCCTCGAAGGCATCCTGCACTTCTCCCTCTGGAGGCATGATGTTCTGCAGTTTGACGGCTACAATCTCGATGCCTGAGTCATAGCCATCGAAAATCTCCTGCATTGCCAGCGCCGCATCGTGCTCTATGTTCGTTCTTTCGCTTGTCATGATAGCCAGAATCGGCAAGTCTCCGACAAGCTGGTTCATCACAGACTGTGAGATGTCCCGGATTGTTGTCTCTTTGTCCTGGATGGAGAAGAGATATTTTCTCGGATCATTGATTCTGTACTGCACAATCCACTCGACATCGACGATATTCAGATCCCCTGTGAGCATCATAGACTCGTTGGGATTGATGAATGCTCCTGTGAGTGCCGTGCCGGTGGTATCTGTCGCCCTGTATCCGAAAGTCAGCGTCTTGACAACGGCTGTCTCTACTTTATAGCTTCTCTCGATACCCAGAGGCAGTTTTGTCTGCAGCCCCGGACCGACTGTCCGGACATATTCGCCGAAGCGCAGTACGACAGCACTCTCAGTCTGGTCTACTGAGAAAAAGCTTGTTGCTGCGATTGCTATCAGCAGTACGCAGACGATAGCTGCAACAACTAATTTTGTAGGGATGGGGAATCCTTTTCTGCTTTCCATAAGAAAATAGTAGCAGATAGAGAAGAAGCTGGCGAGAGTGTTGCTGATTATCCCCTCTCGGGGTATACTCTGAGCCATGAAAAAACGTTTGATAACATCAGCATTGCCATATGTGAACAACATTCCGCATTTAGGAAATCTCATGCAGGTGCTCTCGGCTGATGTATTCGCCCGCTTCTGCCGTCTCAGAGGATACGAGACGATGTATGTCTGCGGTACTGACGAATACGGAACAGCCAGTGAGACCAGAGCGTTGCAGGAAGGTGTCACACCACGTGAGCTCTGTGACCGTTACCATGAGATACACAAGAGCATTTATTCATGGTTCAATATCTCATTCGATTATTTCGGACGTACAAGCACTCCGCTGCAGACTGAGATAGTACAGCATATCTTCTCTCTCTGCGACCAGAATGGGTATATCACAGAGAAGGAGACAGAGCAGCTTTACTGTCCCCATTGCGACCGTTTCCTTGCTGACAGATTCGTCTCCGGAACCTGTCCTCATTGCGGTTATGAAGGAGCAAGAGGAGACCAGTGTGAGAAGTGCGGCACGCTTCTCGATCCTACAGAACTCGTCGATGCCAGATGCTCAGTATGTGGTTCAGTGCCTGTCCTGAAGAAGACGAAGAACCTTTATATCAACCTGCCGAAGATCATACCTATCTATAAAGAATGGCTGGAGAAGGCTTCAGTTGATGGGTTCTGGGCAAAGAATGCAGTGCAGATCACCACTTCATGGCTCCGTGATGGACTTCAGGAGAGGTGTATCACCCGTGATCTCAAGTGGGGTATTCCTGTCAATAAGCCGGGATATGAGAACAAAGTCTTCTATGTCTGGTTCGATGCTCCTATCGGATACATCTCAATCACTGCAAATAAGACCAAGGATTGGGAGTGCTGGTGGAGAGATCCAGAGAATACCGAGCTTTATCAGTTCATCGGCAAGGATAATATCCCATTCCATACAGTCGTTTTCCCTTGTTCGTTGCTTGCAACAGGCGAGAAGTGGACAATGCTCTACCATATGTCCTCCACCGAGTATCTGAACTATGAAGGCGGCAAGTTCTCAAAGAGCAAGGGAATCGGAATCTTCGGCAATGATGTTGAGGAGACGGGAATACCGGCAGATGTCTGGCGTTTCTATATGTTCTACAACAGGCCTGAGAAATCTGATTTCACATTCACCTGGCTTGATTTCCAGGAGAAGGTGAACAAGGAGCTTATCGGCAACCTCTCTAATCTCGTCAACAGGACACTTACTTTCGTGAAGAGATTCTACGATGGTGCGATTGCTGCAGGAAGGCTTGATGAAAGCATTGTGGCAGCAGCCAGAGAGAAAGAAGGAAAAATCACAGAGGCTCTGGAGCGAGCTGATGAGCGTGATGCTATCCGCCTGATCTTCGAGCTCTCTGATATCGGTAATAAAGCTTTCCAGGATGGGGAACCCTGGAAGAAGAGGAAGGAGAATCCTGAGGAGGCTGAGTGCCTTCTTCGTACTCTTCTCTATCTGCTGAGAGATCTCGGAGTCATGATCCAGCCTTATATGCCGGAGACAGGCGGGAAGATTCTTTCCTTCCTCTCTGCAGAAGGTGCAGACTGGGAGAGCGTTGGTACGTTCGATGGAAATCTGAGGGTCACTGAGCCGGAGCTGCTTTTCCAGAAGCTGGAAGATGAGAGAGTGAAGGAGCTCAGAGAACGCTACTCAGGTTCACAGACAGAAAGAATGGAAAGGGAGAAGGAAGCTTCTCCGAAGGAAGAGAAAAATATGGACACAGAGAACAAGGAAGAGAGCCTTGCTGAGCAGTTTGCACGCAGGGTTATTCTCAAGGTTGCGAAAATCGTCAAGGTAGAGAAGCACCCTGGTGGGGATAAGCTTTATATTCTCACGCTCGACACAAGAGAAGAGGAAGAGAGAGTCATTGTCTCTTCAATCGTTCCTTTCTACAAGGAAGATGAGCTTCTTGGACATAATATCGTGCTTGTTTCAAACCTCAAGCCGGCTAATTTCCGTGGCGTCAAGAGCCGTGGCATGCTCCTTGCTGCTTCCGATCCGACAGCAGAAGATCCTCATTCCACATGTGAAGTCATCTTCGCTGATGACATTGAGCCTGGCACAGTGCTCAAAGCTGAGGGAGAAGGGGATGTCGAGAAGGTTACGACGTATATCAAGCCTGACCACTTCTTTGCAATGCCTATGAAGACGATAGATGGCTTTGTTACAATCGATGGAAAGAAGCTTGGACACGATGGTACATTCCTCCGTGTTTCCAAGTATGTGAATGGAAACGTAGGCTGATATGGCACTGGAACTTGATGCCATTCATACGCGCCTTGTCAAAGCGCAGGGGCAGATCGGAGCTGTTGACCGGATGATTGCTGCCGGCGACAGCCCTGAGCGTATACTGGTGCAGATCAATGCAGCAAAGGCTGCGCTGCACAAAGTAGCTCAGATGGTCACCGAAGATGCGGTTTCCTCATACATGAGAACAGAAGAAGAGAAGGCTGAGGCAAAGGTCATACTCGAGCGTTTCTCATCACTTCTCTGAAAGTATTCTGAGCGTGGCTTTGCGGAAATCAGAGCCACGTTCGAATTCATTCGTGAAGAACTCATCCGCATAAGCGCCGGGGGAGAGGAGGATTATCTCGGAAGTGTCCCTTCCTCCCTGATGCGAGAGCGCTGTTTCATATGCCTTCTCCACAGCTTCTCCTATTGTTTTATACGGGCCATTGAATTTAAGTCCTTCTCTTCTGAGATATGGGATGAGCTTCTCTGTAAGACTTCCTGCAAGCAGTGTCAATGAAACTGCCTCATCGACAGGGCTGGCAAGCTGTGAGATATCGATATTGCTCTTATCTGTGCCGCCTATTATCAGATGGACAGAAGTTCCCTTCATTCCCCTCATAGAGAAAGCAACGGAGAGGGGAAGAACTGATGATGAATCATTGATGAAAGAGATGCCATTCCTTGTGCCTATGAGTTCAAGCCTGTTAGGTATGCCACGGTAACTGGAGAAGGCCTTCTGTATCTCTTTCCTGCCATAACCCATGGCTTTCAGACACTCCCATGCCAGCTCTGTACCGGCTTTTGTCTTATATGGATTACGCAGGGATGGATAACTTTTGACTTTCGTCCGGGGAATGATTCCAGAGAAAAGCATCTTATCTTTCAGGAATTTCGGGAGAATAAGGCGCCCGACCCATGGTCCGATGAACAAGGCTCCTTCACTAGTTATATCCGTAGGAGATGCCGGAATAGGGATTGTATCTGTAATTGCTGCGATATCGATACGGGGCCAGTTGTATCCCAGGGAAGATGCTGTATCCTTTACCTGCCACAGTGACATCTCAACGATAACAGCCTCATAGAGCTTATCATCATTCTCGATATCTGAAAGCAGGTGGAATGCTGAGTAGCCGAGTCCTTCGGAGAATGCAGCTCTGATTCCTAATGCATTGAGAGCATTTGAGAGTGCGGAAGCTGTGCTTGTCTTGCCCTTTGATCCTGCGATGATAATACGCTTCATGCGCTCTGTCTTGGGATTCTCAAGCAGTGCTGCGATATCATTGGTGATTCTTCTGGCTTTCTTCTTTACGAGAAACGGAACGGGAATGCCAGGGATTTTAACGACCAGATCAGCTTTCTCCACGCTGTCCATGAGTGCTTCTTTTGTGATGAAAACGGCTCCTTTCGACTCAAGCAGATGCACCATTGGTTCAGTCTCTCTGTTTTCAGAGGAGCCAATGATTTCAACGCTGTGCCCAAGTTTCAGATAGTATTCAGCCGCTTCAGCCCCGCCCCCAGATGAGCCGAGACCAAGGATAAGCACTCTCATCCTTCTTTCATTATATTCGTAATAAGAGGCCGGTGGAAGAGAAAAGCTGTAAGATATACTGCATACTGCCACTTGACAGTAAAATCTGAAAAAAGCAAAATGAACCGGTAATTACAAAATAATCCAATTGGATAAGGAGCATCACTGTGCCTTGTGGAAAGAAAAGAAAGAAGCATAAGATAGCTACTCATAAGAGAAAGAAAAGACTCAGAATGAACAGACATAAGAAGAAGTAATCTTCTTGCTATCTTGAAGCTGCCGGTAACCCCGGTGGCTTTTTGTTTCAGATTTCCAGAAGCATTCTCACCGCTTCCTCCGCCATTTTCTCGCCAAAGACCGCTGTGACATAAGGAAGAGACCCAAGAACCATTCTCTTCCTCCCGTTCTCGCCGCCCTCTGCTTCATCGTCCTCTGCTGGCGGGGTATAGCAGAAATCGACTTGTTCGGGGGAGAAGACGCATCTGATACCTCTTCCGCAGCCATTTTTCCTGAGTCTTGTTCTGACGCTTTTTGCCAGAGGACAGCCATATGTATCCATCACGTCCCCAGTCTGTATGAGGGATGTATCCTTTCTCAGTGCAGCTCCCATCGATGAGATTATTTTCCTGCTTTGCTTCCAGCTGTCCAGAAGCAGTGAGACTTTGGCATCTATGCTGTCTATGCAGTCAAGGATGACATCTGCAGAGAAGAGGATGCTGTGGTTGTCATCTGTGAGAGCGACTGGGTAATCATCGACAATGCATTCAGGGTTGATGTCAAGGATCCGCTCTTTCATCACATCTGTTTTCAAGCATCCTATTGTTGAGTGGAGTGCGACAATCTGCCTGTTTATATTGCTTTCGCTTATTGTGTCGAAATCCATTATGATGAGGTGTCCGATACCGCATCTGGCAAGCATCTCGGTGGCAAAGCCTCCGACTGCGCCGATACCGACAACTGCGACAGTTGAAGAGAACAGCTTTTCTGTTTTTTCCTTGCCGATGAATCTTTCTATGCGTACGAATTGCCTATTCATTGAGCAGCTCCTTCATGATCGTTTCAGTGCGTGATGCTATATCGAGGCCTGTAAGCGATGAGAGATATTCATTCCATCCAAGAAGGACTTTCTCTTCTTCCTTCCCGAGAGGCATATCAGTTTCGGTGACGAATGGAAGGCTGAGAAGACGTGGAAAGCTTTTTGTCCTCTCTGCTCTTGGAGAAAGAGAGATGACACCTCCTCGCTTTATGAATAGCAGAGCTTCTTCATATGAGCCTGTCCATCCATGTATCATGAATTTCTCCGGCCTGATATCATCTATGATTCTCAGAACTCTCTCATATTCCCTGACAACATGTATTACAGCGACTCTCCTGTAATGGACAGCTATCCTGAGGGCTGTACGGAAATCCTCTTCCTGTTTTTCCATGGATGGAAAACGCCTGTCGAGTCCGATCTCTCCGATGTGGAACCCCTCCTTGGCTGCCCGTTCCATCATCTTTGTGTCCAGCTCTTCTGCACTTTCCGGAAGATATCCTGCAGCTTTGTAGCGGCAGTACCTGATGCCACAATATTCGGAAGGGGTTGATGTGCAGATAAAAGCTTCAGAAGTGAATTCTTCTCCAGGATGTGCGTGGGCATCGAACATATTCTGATGATAGCTTTCATCGCCTCTCTTTGCCAGCCCTTGTTATTGACTTCCTGTCATGGAAATGATATAAGCAATTGACCTCTTTATCCGGGTGTATGTCCGGATCAATTCTAAGTCCACAAGGAGGAACCATGATCCAGAATTATGAGTTCACAGTCATCTTCGATGCAGACGAAGAGAAGACAAAGACAGGTCTCGAGTTTGTGAAGAGCACTTTTGCACGTTGCAATGCTGAAATCACGAAGGAAGAGGACCTCGGTGTCAGAACACTTGCTTATGTCATCAAGAAGCAGGAGAAGGGACACTATGTCTATTTCGAGCTGAAGGCTGATACAGCAACAATCGCAGAGATGTCAAATGTCTTCCAGCTTTCAACGCTCGTTCTCAAGTTCCTGTTCGTCAATCCGGAAAGGAAATAAATAGCCTATGGCTACGGATATCAATTCAGTAGTGCTCGTAGGTCGTCTTACCCGCGAAGCTAATCTCAGATATACACAGTCGGGGTCTCCTGTAGTTTCGTTCACAATCGCTGTCAACAGATCAAAGAGGAATGCTGATGGCTCGTGGACGGATGAGGCTTCATTCATCGATTGTGTCTATTTCGCTCCCAATTCGCAGAACATCAGCCAGTATCTTGTAAAAGGTAAGCAGATTGCTGTGCAGGGAGAGCTGAGACAGAACAAGTGGGAGACAGATGGCCAGACGAGATCTAAGCTTGAAGTCGTAGTCAATACTCTGTCCCTTCTTTCCGGTGGAAACCAGGGACAGGCTGGCGGCGGGAATTTCTCCAGCCAGTATCAACCACGTCCACAGCAGAGCATGAGAGCACCAGAGGTTCAGCCAGGTTATGCAGAGCCTCAGCCGAGTGCAATGCCGGGGCAGGGACCGGAGTCGTTTGAAGATGACTCCATTCCATTCTGATAGGAGTAGAAAAATGCACGAAGATAAGGATTTCACAGAGAAAGACGCAGCCCTCAAGGGCGACAGAAAAGCTGGCGCAAGGAAGATGGGATTCAAGAAGAAAGTCTGCAAGTTCTGCCAGGGAGCAGCACCTGCTGATTACAAGAATCCTGATATGCTCCGCCGCTACATCACAGAGCGCGGCAAGATTCTTCCTGCACGCATCACAGGAACATGCGCAAAGCACCAGAGAGCTCTCAACAGAGAAATCAAGAGAGCAAGAGTTCTCGCTTACCTTCCATTCGAGAAGAAGTGAGGATTATGGAAAGCAACAGGCTGAGAGCGGCAGGTGAGGCTATCTGCCTTCTTGTTCTGAGTCAGATAATGGCCCATGTGGGTGTTGCTGTACTTATCTCTGTCGCTCCGCTGCTGTTTTTCGCAATCAGGCATGGCAGGAAGCCTGCTTACATTCTGATCGCTGTATCAGTTCTCGTGAATCTTGCATTCTTCGGATTTCAAGGACTGTTCGGCCTTGGGAAGGAAGGTATAGCTATCCTGATTATCAACATGTATATTCCCCTGTCGCTGTCAGCGGCTGGGATAGTGTGGCTTGGCACAAAAGGAAGAAACACGATGGGAAGATTGTTTCTTACACTCATTCCTTCAGTGGTTTTCCTGGGTGCCAGCGCTGGGTTCTTCCTCTCTGATATGGCGCTTCTCGAGAATATCCGTACAGGGTACGAGAATGCGTTTGCCGCAGTAATCGGACCAGTTATAGAAGGACTTCTGCCAGGTGTGGATCCATCGATTCTGGCATACTCAATACTGGTAGTGTTCATGTCTCTTCTGTTTCCTGTCCTTTTATGCGGTATCTGTGCCAGCTGTTTCATATATGAGACAGCGAAGCATTCAAGAGAAAGCGATTGGGAAGAGAAGGTCGTCAATCTGGAGTATTCTTCTGATGCTGTCTGGGGTTTTATCATATCCTGGGCATTGGTTCTTCTCATGCGCTTTGTATCAGCTCCCTTGCTGCTATGGATAGCAGTGTGGAACCTTGCGCTCGTGTGGACGGTTATATATGCCATCGAAGGCTTTTCTGTAGTCTTTGCCAGGCTTCGCCGCCGCAGCCCTGCTTTAAGGAGTATGGCCCTCCTTATAATGGTTCTTGTGCTTGGCACATTTGTCCCGGGGATTAATTTCATTGTTCTCATAGGACTTCCGCTTCTGGGAGTTCTTGAGAGTTTCTTCGATCTGAAGAAACAAGGAGGAAAGAATGAAAATCATTCTTAACCAGGACGTAGTACATCTCGGAGAAGAAGGAGATGTAGTAGAAGTAAAGGATGGATACGCACGCAACTACCTTCTTCCTACAGGTGCTGCTGTAATCTACAACAATTCCAATGCTGCTCTCTTCAAATCACGTGCTGCTGCAATCGAGAAGAGAAAGGCTGAGAAGAGAGCTGCTTCAGCTTCTCTTAAGGAGAGACTTGACAGTGTTTCTCTCTCAATCGTTGTTCCAGCAGGAGACTCTGGAAAGCTTTTCGGATCTGTCACATCTGCAATGGTACAGGCAGAGCTCCAGAAGCTAGGATTCGAGATTGAGAAGAAGAAGATCGAGGTCGCAACACATGCTATCAAGATGACAGGAACATATACAGTTGTTGTTCATCTTTATGAGAATGACCTCTCACATATCAAGCTCACAGTCATGTCTGAGGCTGAGAAGCTGGCTGCAGAGAAAGCAAAGGCTGAAGCTGAAGCTAAGGCTGCAGAAGAGGCTAAGAAAGCCGCAGAGGAAGCTGCCGCTGCAGCAGAGCAGGCTGAAGAAGCTCCTGCAGAAGCAGAGGAAGCTCCAGCTGAGACTGAAGAGAACAACTGAGATTTTCTCAAGGCTCCCGTTTAGGCGGGAGCTATTAGTTTGATTCATTTGTTGTATAAAAACAATATAATTATTCTTTTTTATTAATATATTTCCATATACAAACACATAAATTATTAACTAATGCCTTAATACATCTTTGATGGTATAATCAAAACCTCTGTAAGGATAACGTGATGAGAACACTGCCGCATAATGATGAAGCTGAGAAAGCCATACTTGGCTCGCTCTTAATGAGAGAAGATGCCTATGATATTGTTTCTGGTATTGTAGATGCCTCGGATTTCTATCAGCCGATGAATACTGTCATCTTTGAAGCTATCACAAAGATGAAGGAGTCATCCAATCGCGCTATTGATTACATCACTCTTATTGATTATCTGAAGAAAGAGGGGTCTCTCGATAAAGCCGGCGGGCTTGCATATGTCGCTTCCCTGACGGAATCGGTGAATGTCACATCGAACACAGAGCAGTACGCTGAGATAGTCAAGGAGATGTCTCTGCGCCGTTCTGTGATTGCCATGAGCTCGTCATTTTCCGAGAAGGCAATGAATGAGACAGAGGATATAAAGCAGGTGCTTGATGAAGGGCAGAGCGAGATGCTCCGCCTCTCTCTCACTGGGTCAAGGGGAGAGACCGATTATTCCATCTCTTCTGCTGTAAGCTCTGTTGTCGACAGAATCATGAAGAAGATGGATGGTACTCTTGCAGATGATTCTGTTCCCTCTGGCTTTGATATTCTCGATAAATATACAAATGGCGGTTTTAAGCCGCAGGACTATATAGTTGTTGCAGCCCGTCCATCCATAGGTAAGACAGCCTTCGGTGTTTCTATGATCCGCAATATGATCAGGAATACGGAGAGACCGCAGCGAGTTGCATTCTTCTCCCTGGAAATGCCAGCCAGCCAGATCACAGAGCGTCTGCTGGCGAATATCTCCCATGTGAATCTGAGAAACATCGCACAGGCAGATCTGAGTGCGGAAGATGCCTTCGAACGTGTCATGAATGCTGCTGACATGCTCTTTTCTAAGGAGCTTTATATCATTGACGTGCCGAATATCAGGCTAAATGAGCTGAGAGCGAAGGCAAGAGCTCTCAAAAGGGAGAAGGATATTACAGTGATGATGATTGACTATATCGGTCTCATCGATCCCGGTCTTGGCCCTCAGACTCCAAGGCATGAAGTCATCGCCACCGTTTCACGTTCGCTCAAAAGCCTTGCCAGAGAGCTTAAGATTCCTATCATTGTCCTCTGTCAGGTTTCACGCGACAGCGAGGAGAAAGCTCCTATTCTCTCCAATCTCCGTGACTCAGGTTCCATCGAGCAGGATGCTGATATCGTAATGTTCCTGCATAGAAAGAGAATACTTTCAGAAGAGGAAAAGCAGAGGAATGCAAAGGACAGCGAGGGAAAGGCAACTCTGCAGGTCACGAAAGTAATTGTAGCAAAGCAGCGAAATGGAGAGACTGGAGAGTTCAAAGTAGGCTATAACGCTACAACAACATCATTCGAGCAGGTTGTCCAGAATGCGGATTTCATCGAGCCTACTCCTCCTGAGAAACGTGGCTACGAAAAGAAGTAAGCCTTGATATCCAGTGAATACATGGCTGCCATGATCAGCAGGGCAGCTATCATTCCTGCTATCTGAAGAATTACATAGGAGCGGGGAGAAAGTGCTTTTCCCCTTATCATTTCTGCAATATTGATCAGCATCTGCCCGCCATCGAACGTTGGAATCGGAAGCATGTTTCCGACTGCTACAGATACGCTGACGATGGAGAGCAGCAGAAGAAGCGCTCTCATGCCGCTGGAACCGCTGACGCTGAAAGCCAATGCTGTGATTCCTCCTATGCTCTCTGCCGCTTTTACAGGACCTGTCATAACAGCTAGGGCATCTTCAAGATGGAACGTGATGAATGCACCTAATGCTGACAGGGCAGCTCCTGCCAGATTGACAGTTCGCTTTATTCCGTAGCTTAGCGGCCATGCACCTTCAGAGCTTTTCCTGATTTCGCTGTACCAGGAAAATGGAAGGTGTCCATCTTTTATCGTCCTCTCGAGTCTTTCTCCATCACGGTCAATTGTTATTGGGAAATCCTCTTTTCCGACAGCATAGACGTCAAGCGTGTATTCAACAGGTCTGCCATCAGCTTCAATGATTCTGTCTCCCTCCTTGAAATCTGGAGAGACAGAGTGGCCTATGACAGCTTCCTGCAGATTAGTGATACCGTATACATAAGCTCCATCCTTTTCAGAGGGAATGAGCAGCACATCAATCAGCTTTCCATTCCGCTCAACTGTCAGAGGGATTTCCATGCCTTTGTATTCCTGTATGAGCTTCTCTGCATCCTGCCAGTCGAGGAAGCTGTAATCGCCAATGGATACGAGCTTGTCTCCTTTTTTGATTGATGGCTGTTCTACAGTTTCAGGGAAGACTTCAGGGTATGCGGAAATGGGTGTGACAATGGCCGGATCCGAGAGCCTTTCTACAGGAATGAGGGCAAGAACTGCAAGCAGCAATACTGCAAGAAGAAAGTTCATCAGCGGTCCCGCCAGATAGATGAGGAATCTTGCTTGAGGTGTTGTCCAGAAATATGAACCAGCCTCTGTTTTCTCAATGCTTCTTGCATCGTCGGAGAGGGCTTTCATCAGATCCAGCGATCCCTTCATTCTGCAGTAGCCACCGAAAGGAATCATGGAGAGGCGATATTCGGTTTTTCTTCCATAGAATGAGAAGAGGCGAGGTCCCATGCCATATGAAAGGACTTCCACGTCGACCTTCAGAAGCTTTGCGGCAATGAAGTGTCCAAGCTCATGGATGAAGATAATCAGACCGATTCCCAAGAGGCCCAGGATAAGATAGAGAATCTTCAGCATAATGCCTCTGCTGTTCTGCGTGCTGTTTCTTTGGCTTCCAGTATCTCACTGTAACACTGGGGGTCACTCAGCGCAGCCATAGAAAACACAGTCTTTTCAACGATAGAGGGGATGTCTTTGAATTTTATTCTTCCACTGAGAAAAGCCTCTACCGCGACTTCATCGCTTTCGCAGTAAGCGATTCTGCTGATACCGCCCATATTCAGTGTCTCATATGCCAGTGCAAGGAGTGGAAATCTTGTTCTGTCCCATCCTTCGAATGTCAGAGAGAAACCCTGTGAGAATGGCAGGGGCTTCACGATGTTCTTAAGGCCTTGTCCTTCTCCTGAGATTGCAAGCGTGATAGGCAGTGTCATATCAGGGGGACTGAGAAGAGCATAGACGGCACCTTCTTCTGTCTCTATAGCTGAATGGACGATGGATTGTCTGTGTATTGTCACTTCAATCTTATCCGGAGAAAATGCGAAAAGGAGTGAGGCTTCTATCACTTCCAGACCTTTGTTTGCAAGAGTTGCACTGTCGATTGTGATTTTCTTTCCCATAGACCAGGTAGGATGGTGCAATGCTTCTTCTACAGTGACATTCTCCAGATCCTTTCTGTCAACGAAAGGTCCGCCGGAGGCTGTGATGATGATTCTCGCAGCCTTGTTTTTTTTCATGAGATGATAAATCGCACTATGCTCACTGTCGACAGGAATAATCTGGGCAGAGTACCGCTTCGCTTCTGAGAGCATAAAGTTTCCACCCATTACCACTGATTCCTTGTTTGCAAGCGCAATAGGGATTGAATGTCTGATACAGCTCAGTGTAGCTCCTAGTCCATCAGAACCTGCTATGGCATTGAGAATTATATCTGGCCGGGTCTGTTCGATGAAAGCTGAGAGCTTTTCGCTGTCATTGCCTTTGGCGTAAAGATATGGAACATGGAATTCCTCTGAAAGCTGGGGAAGAAGAGGAGAGGATGAAGCTGTAATACCGGTAAGCACCACATCTTTCATCAGCCCTTTTCTCAATGCATTTACAGCTGTTGTGCCGATAGAGCCTGTAGCTCCAAGAATAAGAAGTCTTTTCATACTCCCAGTGAGAGGGTAAGGATGGCAACGTACAATGGAGCCGCCATGACAATCGAATCAACTGAATCGAGAATTCCGCCGCGTCCAGGGATGATTGAACCGGAATCCTTCACTTCCGCACAGCGCTTGAATGATGACTCGATGAGAT
This sequence comes from uncultured Spirochaetaceae bacterium, assembly GCA_944389085.1. Lineage (GTDB taxonomy): Bacteria > Spirochaetota > Spirochaetia > Sphaerochaetales > Sphaerochaetaceae > Ornithospirochaeta. The sequence continues at coordinate 3,532 of CALXLB010000105.1, read as the reverse complement.
CACCAAGGGCGGCTGCTATGGCTGTGACTCCTCCGAGCATGAAACCTTCGAAAAGCGAATACTTGAAGACTTCAGGGAAAAGGTATGCTGAGAGAAGACCGAAGAGCGCTGGAACCAGAATCCCGCCCACATAGCCTGCTATCGATTTATTAGGACTTACTTTCAGTATTCCTTTGTTGTTCCTGCCGAAAGCGATGCCGAAGAAGTAGGCGAATGTATCGCAGCCGAATACAAGCAGAAAGAAGAAGAGAATATACCACGAAGCGTTGGCAAGGAATGCGATTCTGATGACAAACGATGAGAAGAGTCCAGGATAGATTATGTTCAGGACGCTCTTGCTGTTTCTCTCCCATGTGCCATGAAAATCATCCTTAGCTCCTGTGAAGACTTCCAGAAGCAGAGTCAGCCCAATCAGGGTCATCAGTGTATAGAAAGTCAGTTCTGTTTCTGGAAAGAACGTGAACTGTATGTATTGTGCCAATGGCAGGAGTGCGCCTGCATAGGATGTGAACGGCAGCTTCTCCTGATCCTTGGAGAGCAGCTCGTGCATCTCTTTGGAACCAAGAAAGGCAATGATTGTAATCATGATGCAGAATGCAAGATGATTAAGCTGTGGGAGGAATACGACAACGATGATGAGCACAGGGAGAGCTACCACTGCCGTAAGAATTCTCTGTTTTAGGCTTCCCATCTCAAATTCCTCCAAATCGCCGTTCTCTTGATGAGAAATCATCAATGATTGTATCAATCATCATCTCATCCCATTCAGGCCAAAGCTTATCATAAAAACCTAGCTCTGCATAGCTTGACTGCAAGAGCAGAAACCCTGAAAGACGTTTTTCTCCCGATGAGCGGACTATGAAATCCGGAGGTGGAACATCAGGGTTATCAACAAAATGAAGGAGCTCTTCTCCTGAGAGAGCAGAAGAGTGCACCGAAGCTTTCCCTGCAGCGCGTACAATCTCATCGAGGCCACTGTAATTGATTGCTAATTGCAGATATAGCCGTGAATTGTTTTTTGTCATGCTGACAGCTTCATCGATAGCGTTAAGCACATCTTCTGACAGTCCCTCGCGCCTTCCGAGATGAAGAATCCTGATTCCTTCTTTCATTGCTCTCGGTATTTCTGCTCTTATTCTTGATGAGAAAAGACCCATGAGGTAATCAATCTCCTCTTTGGGTCTTTTCCAGTTCTCAATAGAGAAACAATAGAGTGTCAGATACCTGATTCCTCTGGAAAGGCATGCCCTGATAATCCTTACAGCAGCTTTTCCTCCTTCAAGATGGCCAGCAGAGCGGGGCAGATTTCTCTTCTCTGCCCAGCGTCCGTTGCCGTCCATGATGATAGCGAGGTGCTCAGGTATATTCACCTCAGATCTCCATGATCTCCTTCTCCTTTGCTTCAGCGATCTTTCCGACCTCTGCAATGGAGGAGTCTGTGAGTTTCTGAATCTTGTCACCGCCTTCTTTCTGCTCATCTTCGCTGATATCTCCATTTTTCTGGAACTTCTTCAGCTCTTCCATGGCATCGCGGCGGATGTTGCGGATAGCAACACGTGCATTCTCTGCAGTTGCCTTAGCACTCTTTGCCAGTTCCTTTCTTCTCTCCTCTGTTAGAGGTGGAAAAGCAACACGGATGAGTTTTCCGTCATTGTTAGGATTGAGACCGAGCTCAGACTTCTGTATTGCTTTCTCAATAGCTGGAAGTACGCTCTTGTCCCATGGCTGGATTACAACAAGCCTTGCTTCAGGCACGCTGATGGAGGCAACCTGTGAGAGGGGAGTCTCTGCACCGTAGTAGTCAACCTTGATTTTATCAAAAAGCTGAGCAGAAGCACGGCCTGTACGCAGTGAGGCATACTCCTGAGAGAGTGCCTCTACTGACTTCTTCATCCTTGTACTGCAATTGTCGATGACAGTCTGCATCTTTCCTCCTCAGGCAGAAACGCCAGCCTGGTATACTGCATAAGCAGTAACCTGGAGTGTTGCTCCGTGTGCCTTTCCGGTCTCCTGAAGCACCTGGCTGACAGACTTTGAGTCATCTTTGACATAAGCCTGATCAAGGAAGCAGACTTCCTTGTAGAGCTTGGAAAGCTTGCCTCTTACGATGCCTTCTCTGACCTTCTCTGGCTTGGAAGCGAGTTTCTCGTCACCTTCAACCTGCTTGCGGAAGATTCCGAGCTGCTCTTCTTCGTACTCCTTGCTGACTGCCTTCTCATCAAGGAACTGTGGCTTGTATGCAGCTGCATGGAGTGCAAGGTTGTGTGCAGTCTCCTCAACATCAGCTTCCTTGAAGATTTCCGGCTTGTCGGAGTGAAGCATGATGAGAACTGCTACAGCACCGTCTCCGTGGATATATGTTGAAGCATAGTCATTTGCTCCGATCTCATATACAGAGAACTTAACAAGATGCATGTTCTCCTTGATGATGGCGATAAGAGCATTGACCATTTCCTCGAGCTCGGAGTTGATCTCTGTGTATCCTTTCTCAAGGATGACTGTACAAAGATCGTTGCCAAGCTTCTCGAAGTCCTTGTTCTGCGCTACGAAGTCCGTCTCGCAGGAAAGGGAAAGGACAACTGCCTTGCCGTTTCCGGTCTTGACGAATACGCGGCCATTCTCTGTTGCTCTGTCCTGGCGCTTTGCAACTGCTGCAAGGCCCATTTCTTTCAGGATCTTCTCAGCCTGTGCGAAATCTCCATTCGCATCTGTGAGAGCCTTCTTGCAGTCCATCATTCCAGCTCCGGTTACATCTCTGAGCTTCTTTACGTCTGCTGCGCTGATTGCCATATTCCTCTCCTTAGTTATTGAAGTACTCCTCTTCCTCATCAGAAGCTTCTTCTTCATCCTTTGCTGCTTCTTCCTCGGAAGGCTCATAGTTAGAATAGTCTACATCCTCATCATCGGAAAGTTCGTCCTTGTTCTCTACTGGACCTTCTTCCATTGCTGCTTCCTCGTCATCGTCGAGGGACTCGACAATCTGGATACCAGCTTCGCTGTCAGCATCGATGATTGCATTTGCGATGATTTCGACAAAGAGTGAGATAGCTCTGATAGCATCATCATTGCCTGGGATAGGATATGTGATGTCTGTAGGATCACAGTTTGTATCAACAACTGCGATTACAGGAATTCCCAGTCTCTTGGCCTCTGCGACTGCGAGAGCTTCTTTCTTTGTGTCGATGATGAAAAGCGCTCCAGGAAGATCCTTCATGTCCTTGATGCCACCGAGGTTCTTCTCGAGCTTGTTCTTTTCTTTTGTATAGAGAGCGACTTCCTTCTTTGTCAGTGAATCAAAGGTTCCGTCTGCTTCCATTCTTTCGATTTTCTTGAGTTTTGCGATGCTCTTCTTGATAGTTGTGAAGTTTGTGAGCATACCGCCAAGCCAGCGGTTTGAAACATAAGGCATACCGCATCTCTTAGCGTCGGTCTCGATAGCCTGCTGTGCCTGCTTCTTTGTTCCGACGAAAAGGATCTGCTTTCCGTTCTTGACCTGTGCCCTTACTGCCTCGTATGCCTCAACGATGCATGC
>CALXLB010000104.1 GCA_944389085.1 uncultured Spirochaetaceae bacterium | reverse complement strand
CATGGTCATTCATGGCATACCTTCAAGGCATGAGATTCTCAAGGATGGTGATATCGTCAGTGTTGATATCTGTCTTGAGAAGAATGGCTATGTAAGCGATTCCACTCATACTTATGAGATAGGAAAGGTTTCTCCTGAAGTCCATCAGCTTAATGAAGTTACCCATAAATGCCTTTATCTCGGTATTGAAGCTGCTTCACAGCCTCATGCGAGAATCCAGGATATCGGGGCAGCTGTTTCCAGCTATGCACGCAAATTCGGCTACGGTGTAGTCCGGGACTATTGCGGCCATGGAGTAGGGTTTTCGATTCACGAAGAGCCAGAGGTTCCGAATTACGTTTCGCTTTCCAATCCGAATCCAAGGCTCCGTCCCGGCATGGTCATTGCGATTGAGCCGATGATCAATATGGGGACATACAGAGTTAAGACAATATCGGACGGGTGGGGGGTGAAGACACTCGATGGTAAGCCTGCCTGCCACTGGGAGCATACTGTTGCAATCACAGACAGTGGTCTGGAAATACTTACAGAGCTTTGAGGAGATTTTATGAGCAAAGAGTTCATCACATGTGACATGATCAGGGATGCGGCACTCAAGCTGGTCTACAGAATGCATCATGAGGATCATTTCGTGCCAGATGTCATCTATGACTCCCTCCGCGGAGGTGCCTACATGGCCAATGTGATGAGCGAGTACTATAAGCTCATGGCGATGAAGGAAGGGAAGTCCCCTGTCTTCTATGCTGCTGTTGTCGCAAGATCATATGGAGCTGTGAAAGAGCATTCTTCCCATGTTGATATCGATGGATGGACATGGTCTCCCAGAAATCTCAGGAAGGGACAGAAAATCCTCATTGTTGATGATATCTTCGATACAGGTATGACAGTCAATGCCCTTGTGAAGACAGTAATGGATGCCGGTATTCCTAGAGAAGATATCAAAGTGGCTGTCTATGATTACAAAGTGCCGCTTTATAAGAATGAAGAACCCCTTCCTGTCCAGCCGGATTACTGGTGCCGCAAGCATGTGCTTACAAAGCCAGAAGACAGCAGATGGATTCATTACACATGCCATGAATTCATAGGCCTGACTCATGATGAGATTGATGAAGTCTACAAAGATCCTGAAGTGAGAGAGATACTTCATACGATTCTTGAATAAGATCTAAAGCCATCGGCAGGGTGATATGCTGGTGGCTTTTTGCATTCTTGCTGTTTTCATGGTCTTATCCATCCCTTCAGAGTGGTATTGATGTACATATCATTCTGTTTAGGATTGAAGGTAAAGATTTTGGATTATTTGGGTTTAGGCTGGAGCAGTTATCTGCCCCAGCCTGAATATTATTGATTCTGAATAGTTATGTTCTCTCCGATGAGAATGTTATCAATTGAATCCTGACTTACAGATATATTAGTGATTATTGCAGGATTCAATGTATTTCCATAAATTGATATGTTCGATGATGAGTTGATTTCTTTTCCTTCAGAACAAGACCATGTTCCAGAAATGTAAATACTGATATTTGCACCAGACTGTGTATTCAGATAATAAACTAGTTCATCAATATCAGTGAATGTTCGTAGCGAGCTTTCCAGTGCGTTCCTGACCAGAATGGCCCCTTCCGGAATAGCGATGTATGAAATATTGTCTATATCATAGTATTCCGCTCCAAGTGGTCTTCCTGGGATATCCTGATCATGCAATTGTTTTCTTACAATGCTATGGAATTCTCCAAGAATATAGCCGGAAGGAGATTCAATTGTGAGATTGTCCCATGCGTCAATTGAGCCTTTGTTGATTTCGAGATCTACATCTCCATCTGGAATTTCCGTCATTGAGCTGTCATAGACTGCAACTACGTTCTGAATTTCTCCAAGAAGCAACTTTGATATTGCGCTATCGTTGGTGCCTTCTAAGTCTGTATAATATACAAGCTCTGTTGATGGAGATATTGTCAGGATATTTCCTGCAGGCTGAAAATCATCATCAAAATAATAGATTGAGAACAGCGATAATCCCTTATACAGATTATGTGCTTCTATTCGCCCTCCATTTACATTGACTGTACAATTTGATGATGAGTCAATGCCGATTGAAGCAAATGAATTTACCTTGTCCTTCTCATTCGAAATTCCTGAAACAACAGAATCATTTATTGTTGTTGCAATATTATTCGAGTCAGCCTGGATATAGAATCCAGCCCAGCCTTGCAGTTCTGAATTTTCAATCAGAATTGTGCTTTGCTGTGATGAATCATTATTTCCGCATCCATATGGACGCAGAGCATATCCATGCCCTGTTGATATTATGCTTGAATTATCTATGCTGATATTCAAAGAATCAACATTTTCGATGTTAATTCCAATTCCATATTCTCCCTCGTTATCGACATATATAGATGAATCCGACATTGAGAGAGTAAGTGAAGTGTTATCTCTGTCATCGAATACCAGGTTCATACCTGCTCTGTATGTTTTATCAGAACTTGCAGAAATTGATATGAAAGAATCTTTCATTGAAATATTTGCTGAAGCTGCTGTCTGATAAATCTGGATGCCTCGGTTGTTGATAGGGGGATCCAGATAACATCTATCAATTTCAAGATTCAATACCTCGATGTCTTCAGCACCATTGATTAATAGAGTTCCTTCTGTAACAGGCTTTGAGATGTGCATATTTTTCAAAGTGACTTTTTCATTTGTTGCGATGACAATACCGAAATTGATCAAGGTTTCATTAGCTTCGCTATTTACCGGTGCCGCAGCTCTGTTGTTGATGAAACTTACAGGAGAATCTCCTGCTCCAATGATTGTCATACCTTTGCTGATTTTGAGTTCAGTATTTCCAGATGGTAAAGCTTGTTCGGAATCAAAGGTCCCAGCAGCAAGATAAAGAACTTCAATCTGATCCTCATCCAGCATTTCCTGAAGATTTCCCATCGATGAATCCTCTGCATTGTATACAGCGGTAGAATCAGAGAGAAGATATTCAGAGATTACAGTCAGATCGCTTGTGAGTATAGTTCCCGGATATATGACACTTCCATCTTCTGAAAGCCAGTAATCAGGAGAAATCAAGCCATCCATGTCTGGCACCTGTGGTACTTCAGAAGACTTTACGACATCATAAGTGAAATCATCCAATCCTGGTATTCTTGCAATGATTGTAAGATTATGTTCATCTGAAGTTGTATCAGTGATATCAAATGGAGGAATAAGAAGCGTTGGATTGTTACATGCAGATAGCAATAAAAGAATCAGAATAACAAAAAAGGTGAGGAGAGGATGCTGGCAATTCTCTCTCTCTCTCTCTCTCTCTCTTGGAAAATAGAAATTTTTCATAATTTGAACCTCTGCTTTCAGTTTAGATGCTTTGCTCTGAAAATGAAACAGAAAAACCCCTCTGGCCGGAGCCAAAGGGGAATCAGGAATGAAAAACCTCAGTTCAGGTATACGCTCAATGCGCCATCATCTTCGCTGTTGTACTGGTGGATAGTACTCTTCTGCCAGTTACCGTTATCATTGATAAGGCTGATGACCCAGAATCCGTTTTCCTGTGTTGCCATAAGATAATTGCCATTGCCATCGTCGCCGATCCAGCAGGATGTGACAAGGTCATTGTCATCACTGATGTTCACTTTTACCGGCAGGGCATTGGCCGCTTTATCGTGAGCGTTGATATAAATACCTTCTTCGTAAAGATATCCAATCATATTCCCGCTATCGTCTTCATACATCGGTATGATTGTATTATTGCGATAGGAAAGATCATTGGCGAAGTTAGTATCTACGGATTCGAAATTTGTACCGGTAATCCTGTAGAGGTCACCCTCAAGAGTGATGAAGAACTCATGGTCTGTTCCGACAACAATGTTGTCATAGTCAACATCTCCTACGTCGAGACGTGTTGATGATCCACTATCATCGCTTATGAGATACAGTCTGTTTGTATCGCTGAGCGGTGTGTCTCCGATCTCTATTTCAGAGTCATCTGCATAGGTTCTTACAGCTCTGTAACCGATGATAGTCGATGATGAATGGACAGGCGCACCGCCTCGTATGGTGAAGCTTTCAGCAGATGCGCTATCCTTTTCAATGTATCCATAGTGAGTGATTTTTTCATCAGGATCCGTTATTCCCTGATTATCTGTACTCAGAGTATAAAGCACCGCAGTCTCATCCATGGTGAAGTTGTAAAGACCATTGAACATGATTACTTCAGTACTCTCTCCAGATGGAAGCGTGACTTCAACTTCGTGGCGGTTTTCTTCCTTCTCCAGTCCTGCTTTGATCTCATCAAGCGTTGAGCTGAAGAATCTGTAGCGGTCATCCGATCTCTCGGCAGTGCCGGCATTATCGACATAGGAGAAGAAGACCCTTCCATCTGCTGCCATGAATGGTACATAGCCATAGCCGCCGTTCTGGCCTGTATAGGCAGAAAGATCCGCTTCATTTGTCCATTTCTCGCTGCCATCAAAGGAATAGAGATCATAATTTGCATAGATCATGAGTTTTCCATCGATGGTTCCCAGGACAGTCTGGATCTTAGGATAGTTCTTGGCAGTATCGTTGAATACCTTCTGGTATACACCTTGTCCGGAATCAAGATTGCAGGAGACAAGAGTGAGAGCTGCGATCATAATGCAAATTGCTGAAAAAATATGTTTCCTCATTTCTTTCTCCTTAATGTCTGTAAGAGACTGTGATAGTCGCAGGAATATATGACATGGTCGATATCTTCGTTGTCTCTGAAGTGTAGATTTCAGGGAAAATGTACAGACCTACATTGATACCGACACCCCATTCATCTGTGATGAAGTATCTTATGCCCGCTTCAAGCTCACAGCCGAATGTAAGCTTGGAGGCTCCATCATAACTACAGTAAAGGAGTCCTGCGCCAAGGGAGACAGGCACTTCGAATCTGCCCTGGACAGGGACTGCAGTGGCTTTGACAAAGATAGGAACATTCGTCTCCACAATACCTGCTCTTGAGAAGTCGAACTGGAAACCAAGCTCGCCGCCGATGGCAAGATATGGATTGATGAATACCTGATAGGATATTGCTCCGACGCCACCCACGCTGCGGTGAGTCCTGTTGATACCATCGCCAGGCCAGAATGTCCATTCAGGTCCGCTCTCTGAATCACGGTCAGGATAGTTATAGAAGAATGGAACAGTTGCTCCTGCGGTGATATTGAATATCTGAGAACCAGCATCGTAATAGGTTTCTGCTGCTCCTAAGCATAGTGATGGCAGCAGGAGAAGCGCTGCTAGCATTTTAAGCGTTTTCTTCATTGAGAACTCCTTGGCAGATTATACAGTAAGTAAGAGTATGGTAAAAGGCCTTCTTGCTCCTTCTGAGCATTTCAATTATTCTCGTTTCCATGAGAAGATTAGGGTGCAAGGAAGTTGCAGCTTCTGTTATGGACAGACTGAAGAAAGAGACGGAACTCTTCACAGGTGAAGGAAATAGGGCTCCGTCGCTTGCAGTTGTTCTTGTCGGTCATGATCCGGCAAGCGAGACGTATGTCAGAAAAAAAGCTGAAGCAGCGCTCTCTTTGGGGTTTTTGCATTTTCAATATAGTTTGGATGAAGATACAGAAGAGGAGGAGCTGATTGCTCTTATCAGAAAGCTCAATGATGATGGGAATATCGATGGGATTCTTGTCCAGCTGCCTCTTCCTCCTCATATCTCAGAAAGCCGGGTAATCAATACCATCCGCAGCGATAAGGACGTTGATGGCTTTTCTCCTGTAAATGCCGGCCGTCTTCTCATAGGAGAGGATTGCTTTGTTCCTTGTACCCCGAAAGGCATTATGGAGACGATGCGCTACTATGGAATCGAAACACGAGGAAAGAAGGCTGTTGTCATTGGCAGAAGCAATATTGTCGGCAAACCGATGGCAGTTCTTCTGATGCAGCGCGGCATAGATGCGACTGTTACTGTCTGCAATACAAGAACTCCTGATCTTAAGGAAGAAACAAAGTCTGCAGATATCATCATCGTGGCAACGGGGCATCCCGGAACTATTGATTCGGAGTATGTGAAAGATGGAGCTGTCGTGATTGATGTGGGTGTGAACAGAATTCCTGATGAAACAAAGAAGAACGGCTTCAGGCTCGTCGGGGATGCAGATTACGCATCTTTCCAGGATCGCGATGTTTCCATCACACCTGTTCCAGGTGGAATCGGATTGATGACAGTCTCTATGCTTATGTCCAATACTCTTGAAGCTGCAAGAAGGAGAAGAAAATGAGATTCCTCATTGAATCATATGGCTGTCAGCTGAATATGGCGGAAAGCGATGCAATCGAGATGATGCTTATAGGCAGAGGCTGGGATAAGACAGAGGAGCCAGACAAAGCCGATGCTGTCATCATCAACACATGTTCTGTAAGAAAGACTGCAGAAAACAGGATATGGGGCAGGCTCGGATTCTGGAGTGCTGAGAAAAAGAAGCATAAGCTTATCCTGATTGTCACGGGATGTATGGCAGAGAGAATGCAGGAGGAGCTTAAGAAGGAAGCTCCATATATAGATGCTGTCATAGGAACCAATGAGAAGGCAGAGATCCCTGATTTCATCATCGGTGAGCCTCTTGAGCATCTTGATGGATACAGATTCCTCTCCTCATATTACCGTGAGGGCGATTACTCAAGCTATGTTCCTATCATGAACGGCTGCAATAATTTCTGTTCATACTGCATAGTCCCGTACGTGCGCGGAAGGGAAATCTCGAGACCTGTTGAGGAGATACTTAAGGAAATCTGCTTCCTTGAGCAGAAGGGTGTTAAGGAGATAACACTCCTGGGACAGAATGTTAATTCCTATTCTGCTGAGTACAATGGGGAGCATGTAGATTTTCCCCGTCTTCTCGAGCTGATCCTTCCATACCTGAGAAATATAATGTTTGTCAGGTTCGAGTCCCCGCATCCAAAGGATTTCTCAGACCATCTTATTTCCGTCATTGCTGACAATGACAGGATTTCAAAGCACATCCATCTTCCTGTCCAGTCGGGATCGACAAGGATTCTTCAGCTGATGAACAGGAAGACAACGAGGGAGAAGACTCTTGCTCTTATACGGAAGATGAAGGAACGGATTCCCCATCTGACGTTTTCCACCGATGTCATGACAGGATTTCCGACGGAGAGTGAGGAAGAGTACGAGGAAACGCTGTCGCTTATGGAAGAGATGGGATGCACAGAGGCTTTCATGTACTACTTCAATCCAAGAGAGGGTACGAGAGCTGCCAGTATGGATGGACAGATTGAAGAGAGTGTGAAGATAAAACGTCTTGAGCGCCTTATCGATGAGCAGATAAAAAGACAGGCTGTTATCAAGGAGGCAATGCTTCCGTTCACGGCCCTCGCGATTGTCACAGGGAAAAGCCGTGATGATGAGGACAGATATCTTGCAAGAGGCGAGCACAATGATTATTTCTCCTTCTCCTCGAGTATCAGCCACAACCCCGGAGATGCTGTTATAATCGATGCAGAGGAGCTGAAGGGGAATACCTTCAGAGGAAAAGAACGTGTCTGATTTCTCATCTTTTGCTGATTTATATAAGAAGGCTGGCCGTATTGTTGTGCTGACAGGGGCAGGTGTCTCCACATTGTCTGGGATTCCGGATTTCCGTTCATCGGATGGCCTCTACAGCAAGGAGTTCGGGAATATGCGAGTGGAGGAGATCCTCGATATAGATTTCTTTCGCGCTCACCCTGATGTCTTCTATCAGTGGTCCAGGGATTACTGGTTCCAGATGGAGAAATTCCAGCCTAATATCATTCACAGAACACTTGCTGAGATGGAGAGGAGAGGGAAGCTGAGCGAAGGCATATTCACACAGAATATCGACGCGCTTCACCAGAGAGCTGGATCTAAGAAGGTCTATGAGCTTCATGGCAGCATCGCTAACGGATTCTGCATGAACTGCCACAGGCATTATGACTACAAGTACATGGCAGATGCAGTCAACAGCGGTATAAAGCCGATATGCTCAAGCTGTGGCGGGCTTGTGAAGCCCGATATCGTTTTCTACGGTGAAAGCCTGAATACGACAACTCTGATGCGGGCTGAGAATGCATTCTCCTATGCTGATCTTGCAATTGTCCTCGGCTCATCGCTTGTGGTGAATCCTGCGGCCTCCCTTCCTTATATCTCAGCGCGGAATGGAAAGGATATCGTCATCGTCAACCGTGATAAGACTTATATCGATGATTATGCTGCGTTGAAGTTCAATGATCTTGAATCATTCTTTGGTGAGTTTAATCAGTATTTAAATGATAACAAATAATAAATTGTATAATTACAATATTGTAACTGTTAATAACTAAATTATAATACTATATGTTTAATGAAAACACTACCGTATTCATATGAAAAACGGTAGTGTTCATTTCAATGTGACTGGCATGCTTTATTGCTAGAGGGTGAAAGACCCTTGAGGGAGTTGCAGTGCTTATCTCTAGCTGAACAGCAAGGGCGTCCATCGTGAGGTGGAATCCGAAGGAAGCTGAAGGCAAAGCCACGGGCTTGTGACGAGTGAGGCGTACATGGATGGATGGATGAGCCTGCTGAACAGGGCGAAATCCAACACTGCACGGAATTCATGGATGTAAATGTCACAGGCTATATGGGGCGAAAGCAATGGATCTTACCCAGTGAGGTCTCACCAGCGCCGAGGCTGCAATACCGCTTATGACAGCGCAGTAACAACGAATGGCGAGAAGTCAGCCGAGGTCATAGCGGAGAGAATCATGGAGAGCATAACCAGATTCATCGAGAGCAAGTTGAAGCTTAGGGTGAACAGGGAGAAGACTGTGGTCAGGAGGATAACTGACAACGTCAAATTCCTTGGACACTCATTCTGGCGGAACAATGAAGGGGAGATTGGCCTTGCTATCCATGAGAAGAGCATGGCGAAGATGAAGAATGCACTGAAGGAGATTAC
>CALXLB010000103.1 GCA_944389085.1 uncultured Spirochaetaceae bacterium | reverse complement strand
GACGTGAGGGAGAAGGTGTATGCGTTCGGGGACGGGTTCAACGACTCTGTGACGAACATGCTCTCAGAGGTATACGAGGACATAGAGAGAGGGGGAAGGAATCCCGGGCACAGGTATGCGACGTTTGTGGACGGCGTGAGGAACACCGAGATATGCAACGCCATCTACAGAAGTGCTCACAACAACTCATCATGGGAGGTCATCAATGGATAAGAGAATTGTTTTTGTTACAGGTGCTGGAAGAGGTTCAGGGGAAGCTATTGCCAGACGGTTTCTTTCGGAAGGGGCGGTAGTCGCTGCCAGTGACCTTAAAAAACCTGAGTGGGATGCGGGAGAGTATGAGGATAAGCTTCTGCGCTATGAGCTGGATGTTTCAGATGAAGATGCTGTCAGACGCGTTATTGCCGATGTGAATGCAAAGACGGGAGGGATAAATGTTCTTGTGAACAATGCAGGAGCTGCCAAGCCTGACTGCCCGATTGCAGATGAGACAAAAGATTCTCTTGAGAGATTATTCAGAATCAATCTGGAGGGGGTTTTCTTTACTGTGAGGGAAGTCACAGGTTATCTGCAGAAGAATAAGAAGGCTGGTGCGATTATCAATATTGCATCTGTTGCTGGCAAGAATGGATTTCCCAAGAGTTCTCTGTATGCTGCGACAAAAGCTGCTGTAATCGGTTTCACACGCTGTCTTGCAGCTGAACTCGGCCCTGATGATATCACGGTGAATGCAATATGTCCGGGAAGCGTTGATACCCCGATGCTCGCTGGTGTCATTGATGGGATTGCAAGGAGAACTGGCATGTCATTCGAGGAGGCAAAGAAGATGATGGCCAGTGGTATTCCGATGCAGCGCCTGCAGACACCTGATGATGTGGCAGCTCTCTGTTTGTTCCTCGCTTCTGATGGTGCAAGGAATATAAGCGGTGAGAGCATGAATCTTGATGGAGGATCGGTGAGAGACTGATTGGAAAAACGGAGGTTAGAATGAAGAAGTTATTCGTTATATTGGCTATAGTCCTTATCTGTATCGGTATGCCGCTCTTTGCTGGCGGTTCGGGTGAGAAGACTTCTGGCGGGAATCGTATAGCTGTCATGTATGGTGTCGGAGGCCTTGGGGATCAGAGCTTTAACGACAATATCAACAATGCAATCATCGCAGCGCAGGAAACACTTGATTTTGAATATGATTATGTCGAACCAACTGCTGTGTCAGAATTTGAGACATTCCTAAGGGAATTTGCGCTTTCCGGTGATTATACGCTTATCATCAGCGCAGGCTCGGATTCCGCTGATGCCCTAAATAAAGTTGCAGGGGAATTCCCGGAGCAGTATTTTGTTCTTCTTGATTCAGCATCAGCGCAGGACAATGTAATCAGCGTGACATTCAAGGATAATGAATCCACTTTCCTTGCTGGCTATGTGGCTGCGCTTTCATCAGAAACAGGGTGCATCGGTGTCATCGGTGCGATGGATATAGACGTTATCAATGGGTTCATTGCAGGCTGGGAAGCTGGTGCAAGATATGCTGACCCTGATATCGAAATCCTTCGCATGTATTGCGGTGGGTTCCAGGATCCAGTGACTGCAAAGGAGATGGCACTGCAGATGTATGCCCGAGGTGCGGACATCATCATGGGGGCCGCAGGTGGTTCCGGGCTTGGTATTTTCCAGGCAGCTGAGGAGACTGGAAACTATGCCGTCGGTGTCGATAGCAATCAGAACCCTCTGAAGCCTGCAACAATAATGATGAGTGCAGTAAGAAACTTCAAACCGGTAATCTATTCGATTCTTTCAGATTCGTTCGATGGAAATGTTGAGACTGGTCTCAGAAACGTTGGTATAGCAGAAGGTGCTGTTGAATGCACTTTCGATGGTTCTGAAGTGCAAGTCGATCAGAGTATAAAAGATGCTCTCGTGACCATTGAAGGAGAGGTGAGAGAAGGAAAGATCTCTGTTCCTTCCGCACTTTGATGAGGAATGGGGAGGCAATCTCCCCATGGTTAGGAGTATCCATGGAAGTACTATCTGCAAATGGAATTTCAAAGAATTTTGGTCCTCTCTGGGCAAACAAGAACATAACGTTTCATGTCGATGAGGGGGAGATAGTCTCTCTTCTGGGGGAGAACGGAGCTGGAAAGACTACCCTGATGAACATCCTCTACGGACTGTATCAGCCAACTGAGGGCTATATAAAGATCAGGGGAAAAGAAAGACGGATCGGGTCACCAAGAGAAGCTATAGATCTTGGCATCTCCATGGTCCATCAGCACTTCATGCTTGTTGATGCGTTGACAGTCACTGAGAATATAATTCTTGGGAATGAACCGAGGAAGGGCATTTTCACAGACTCATCTCTTGCACTTGGAAAAGTGTCAGAGCTTTCTGAGAAATATGGACTTGGTCTGGATTGCAATGCAGAGGTTGGTACCCTGTCCGTGGGCGAAAAGCAGAAGGTAGAACTTCTGAAAGCTCTTTATAATGATTGTTCTGTACTTATCCTGGATGAACCGACAGCAGTTCTGACACCGCTGGAAGTTGAAGCATTCTTCAGAATTCTTCAGAGACTGAGAGAAAATGGCAAAGGCATAATCCTCATTTCACACAAGCTTAAGGAAACCCTGACGATTGCAGATAGGATTTATATCATCAGAGCTGGTGAGATAGTTGCTGAGACCACCTGTCAGGGAGCTTCTGTCGAGAGTCTTGCTGAGCTCATGGTCGGTCATGCGCTCGATTCGAAGATTGATAGAAATGAAACTGATGATAACGAGACTGTGCTGCGGTTCTCTGAAGTTTCATGCAGGGAGAAGGGAAGGAACGTTATTGATGGTATTTCTCTTTCTGTCAGGAGAGGCCGTATTCTTGGTATTGCCGGCGTCGATGGCAATGGTCAGACTGAGCTTTCTGAACTGGCACTGGGAGTGCGGAAAGTATCTGACGGTATGATTGAGTATCATGGGCGGGATATCAGGAATACAAGTGTCAGGAGTAGGATTCTTGAAGGCATTGGCTATGTGCCGGAGGACAGGCAGAAAAAGGGGTTGGTCAATGCATTCACTGTTGAGGATAATCTGATCCTCGGATATGAAGATGATGCACGTTTTTCCAGGCATGGAATCATCAACTGGCATTCAGTGGATTCGTACGCAGACAGCGTCATCAGTGAATATGATATCCGCTGCCAGAACAGAGATGAGAAAGCCGGTGCACTCTCAGGTGGAAACCAGCAGAAAATTGTCATCGGCCGTGTGCTGGAAGCCGATCCTGATGTCATTATCGCTTCCCAGCCGACCCGCGGTGTGGATATCGGAGCCGTTGAATATATCCATAAGAAACTCATTGAAATGAGAAACAGAGGTAAAGCGATAATGCTCGTTTCTGCCGATCTGGATGAAATCATGAAATTAAGTGATGAAATTGCCGTTATCTATGATGGCCGTATCGTATCCTGTGCAGCCAATGGAAAGTATACGAAAACAGAACTCGGAGAGTTCATGACAGGGGCTAGGGAGGGGGATGAATGAATATTAAGATGGTCAGATTCAATAGCAGGGTCAGCTATACATTGCTCTCTCTTGTGGCCTCGTTTACAGTATGCGGTATCCTCCTTCTGATAGTCGGGTATAATCCGCTCTCTGTTTATGGAATTGTTGCAGAGGGTTCCCTTGGCAGTTCTTACAGCATCATGAAATCACTGGCAAAGGCAACTCCGCTGATTTTCACCGGTCTTTCTGTCTTCTTTGCTGATCAGGCTGGACTATTTAATATCGGTGCGGAAGGACAGCTGCTTATTGGCGGTATCACATCAGGTATTTTTGCCTATTACTTTTCGACGATAGGATTGCCTCCCTTTGTTTCTATAATACTCTGCCTGACACTGAGTTTCATAGCAGGAGCTGTCTGGGGGTTCATACCAGGATTTCTTAAGGCATATTATGGAGCAAATGAGTTCATTGTCTCGATGATGCTCAATTATGTTGCCCAGTATCTTTGTGAATATCTGGTGACATATCCGTTCAGAGGTCCTGGAGTGACTGCCAAGACAAATGAGATTCCGGCATCTTATCAGCTGCCTCGCTTTGTTGATGTTTCCCAGCTGAATCTTGGCTTTGTACTTGGCATTCTGGCAGTTGTCGCTGTTTTCCTTTTCTTCAGGTATACAGTCAGCGGCCGTCGGATCAGGACGATGGGAAGGAATAATGTTGCAGCTGTCATCAGCGGTGTGAATGTGAGAAAAGAGACAATCATTGTTTTCTTGATTTCAGGTGGAATCGCGGCTCTTGCGGGAAGCACAGAAGTACTTGGTGTCCATGGTTTCTATATCAATGATCTTTCACCGGGATATGGATTTGATGGAATTGCGGTCTCTGTACTTGCTCAGGGAAATTCATTCGGAGTCCTTATTGCTTCTCTTCTTTTCGGAGCTTTGCGGTCAGGTGGATCCAGGCTGGATCTGAGATCAGAGGTTCCTTCAGAGTTCATCATCGTTCTGCAGGCTGCTGTCGTTGTTTTCATAGCAACCCCAAGACTGATTGATATGCTGAAAATCAGGAGAAGAGGCAGCAGTAAGAAAAAGGAGGCTATAGATGGCTGATACTATCTTGTCGATGCTGGGAAGTACACTCAGGATTTCTTTACCTATAATTCTCTGTGCTCTGGGAGGTATGTTCTCTGAACGCTGCGGTATCCTGAATATCGGAATGGAAGGTATCATGCTTCTGGGAGCCCTCTTCGGAGCTATAGGAAGCTATGTTTCCGGAAATGCCTATGTCGGACTTCTGTTTGCTATAGTACTTGGAGCTGTCATTGGACTTATGCATGCCTTCCTGACAATTAAGTGCCATACGAATCAGATTATCGATGGTGTTGCTATAAATCTTCTAGGAGATGGCCTGTCAATCCTGCTTCTTGATCTGGTGTGGGGAAATAAAGGCAAATCCACGGAAGTAGCTGGTTTTGCCACTCTCGATAGTATTATTCATGATATTCCTGTCATTTCAGATCTCTTTGGAAGTCTGAACATCCTGTTCCTGATGATGATAATCCTTGTGATAGCATCTTATTTCTATGTTTTCCGTACTCCCTGGGGATTAAGGCTTCGTGTTATCGGGGATAAACCGGAAGCTGCCGATTCGATGGGTATCAATGTGGAACGTTCACAGATGCTTTATGTCATGGTTGGAGCAATCCTTGCGGCCATTGCGGGAGCTGCACTTTCGATTGGCTCTATCAGATATTTCAGCAAAGGAATGGTCGCAGGAAGGGGATACATGGCACTGGCTGCCCTTGTGTTTGGCATGTGGCATCCGATATTGATTTTCCTCAGCGGTTTGTTCTTCGGTTTCATACAGGCCTTGCAGATTAACCTTCAGGTCTACGATTTTCCTGTACAGTTCATTCAGATGATTCCTTATGTCATTACTATTGTCATGCTGGTACTTACATCTAAGAATAACAAAGGACCGAAGAATACAGGTAAACCGTATATAAGAGGAATTCGTGAGTGATGAACATAATCGGACAGAATCGCTTTGTTTTAGTCCTGAAAAAATGTGAATTTATTTTTTAAAAAGGTATTGCACTGCATAAGTCAAACATGCTAGATTCTTCATGCTGTTGATTAAGCATGGGCCGCTAGCTCAGCTGGTAGAGCAACGCCCTTTTAAGGCGTGGGTCACAGGTCCGAATCCTGTGCGGCTCACTCCACATGTCTCCCTCGTCTAGTGGTTAGGACAACGGGTTTTCATCCCGTCAACGCGGGTTCGATCCCCGCGGGAGATGTAAAGCATCCGGAAGGGTGCTTTTTTTATCGGATTTTATTTTTTATTCAACAGATTGTTGTTTTATAATTGGGTCTATGGGCTTTGAGAAACATAGATTCAGGGACAGACTGCTTGTTATGTTCACTGTGATAGCAGTTGTTCCGATTGTCCTGCTATCCTTGTTGTTTGTCTTCAGCGTCCATTCAATGTTTAATGCCCGTATTGCTGATATCAGTGAGGATATCATGGGGCAGCTTGTGCAGAACATTGAGGAAAAGGCTCTTGATGTGAATGAATTCTGTTCATACTTGATTGGCGATACAGCAATAAATGAGCTTTTACACAGGAAAGATATCAATGCCAATGATTTTGATTATGGTATGCTTTCAGCTTTATCGAAAATAGAGAATCAGTTCAGCTACAGATCAATAGCAGAAGATATACTCTCTCTTTATATCATAGGTGAAAATGGTCTTTTTATTGGTAAAGCTCCTGAAGCAGCTTTATCTGATAGAAATCTTATAAAAACTATTTCAAGAGAGCTTCATACAGATGGACTTTGGGGTGGTCTTATACACAATCCGGCTGTTATCACAGCTGATGACAGCGTTGTTGCATTCAGGCGTGAGATATTGGATGAAAGCGGGACAGATAATATTGGAACAATCCTTATCTTTCTTTCTGAGCGATTTTTCAGCGATGAGTATGAGCAGCTGCTGAGTGGAGAGGATTTCTCAGTTGTTATCAGAACTGGGAACGGGCTTCTTCTTTCTTCATCTGGTGATATGTATGAGAATGGCTCCGGGGTTTCTGCAGCATCTGAAAACGGCTGGCACTTTTTATTGGAATACAGGTCTGCTCTTATGCTTGATGAAAGGCGGGCAATCCTTGGGGGAACGGCTGTTGCAGTTATTGCATTGTTTATGGTTCTTGTTGCCTTTGCGTTCTATCTTTCGAATCAGCTTTCAATGCCGATCAGAACTATGGTTCAGAATCTGAAGAATATAGGTGCGGGACGCTTTTGCGAAGTTGATGAAATAACCAATGATACTGAGATAGGAGATCTGAATTGCCACATTATTGAAATGGGAAATAACATCCAAAGCCTGATTGCGGCAAAGATAGCAAAGGAAAAAGAAAATAATACTCTTGAATTCCGTATGCTTCAGGCTCAGATCAATCCTCATTTTATTTACAATACGCTTAATTCTATTTCAGTGCTTGCCAGGATGCAGGGTAAAAGCAATATTTCCCGGATGATATCGGCTCTGGGAGCTCTGCTAAGGACAAGTCTTAATACAAGAAGCCTGATTATACCTTTGAAGGATGAGCTTTTCATAGCTGAGAATTATATGCTCATATACAGGATGCGCACAAACGGGTCTGTCGGATATGAGTGTTCATGCAATGCGGACTTGAATACATTAGTACCTAAATTCCTGCTTCAGCCTTTGCTGGAGAATGCATTGCTTCATGGGTTTATCTCGGAAGGCCGTAAAGGGAAAATCAGTCTTGATATCATAGATGATTCCAATCTGCTCAGAATTACAGTTAAAGATGATGGGGCGGGAATTTCTCCTCAGAAACTGAAGGAAATATATAGTCTTCTTGATTCATCAGATGGGGAAAGCAATGAATCTGAACACGGAGTCGGTCTGGTTAATGTACAGCGAAGAATCAATCTGCTTTATGGAAATGGCTATCATATCAGGATTTCCAGTGCAGAAGGAAACGGAACAGTTGTAGATGTTTCAATTCCAAAAAGAAGGACTCAGCAATGAATATACTGATCGTTGATGATGATGCTTTAGAGAGGCTTGAGCTTATACGTCTTTTATCCTGCATGGCACCTGAATTTACTATTGCAGGAGAGGCCTGGGACGGCCGTTCGGCTCTGAATTTCGTCCGCAAGGAACATGTTGACATTGTAATCACTGATATCAAAATGCCTGGAATGGATGGAATAAGCCTGATTGACAATCTGCATCATTATCCGGATTGTCCAGAGATTATTGCGTTGAGTGCATATGATGATTTCGCTCTTGTCAGAACTGCACTGGTAGATGGAGCTTCCGACTATATTCTCAAATTCAATCTTGAGGCTCAGACACTCTATGATGCATTGAAACATGCTGCGGAAAGACGGAATAAGCGTGCTCCTGATGTTTCTTATCACATGGATGAAGAGTCGATTCTCAGAGAGGCGGTGTATGGGCTTCCTGATAACCGTAAAGTATTTTCTGAAAAGATCATGGATAGTGATATGTTCGATTCATGTCATTCTGTCGCATGCGTAATTTTCAGGATTGATGAGCTTTTCAGATTGGAGGATGCCGAACCTGAGGATTTTGCAAAGGATCAGTATTCTATTCTGAGCATAATAAGAAGCAGTTTTTCAGCCATCGAGCATTGTCATGTCTTTCCTGGGCGGACAGGAGAGTATTTTGCTTTGATTGGAATCGGTGATGACGCAAAGAATACCCAGATTGTCTCTGGTACTGTTCTTGCGCTTGAAGCTATCAAAGACTGCCTTGATATGACGTTTGCATCTGGTATAGGGGAATGCGAGCTTTCTCCTGAGGGTATGATGGAATCTGTAAGGAAGGCCCGCATAGCACTCGGCTATTGCATAGCTTCTGATAGCAATGTTTTTTCTTATGATGATATTGGACCTGATTCTGTCTATCCCGTTCCATCTCCGGAGTCAGGTGAATACAGACCTAAACAAAGTCTGATAAATGCCATGATGATCAATGACGGGGTCGGAGTGAGGAACGCGCTGGAGGAAATCAGGAATAAACTGGAATCATCCAGCAGTAATTCCCGTAATGAAGTGCTGTGGGAATGCTTTTCGCTTATTGTGGCAATAAAAGAGTATTGTGCACAGAGTGATGTAACGGAAAGCTCCATTCTCAGCCCTGATTTATTGAACCAGGCTTCTCATATATCTATGTCTGGCAGGCAGAAAGGTCTTGAATATATCGGTAAGCTTTCTGCTGCCATTGCAGATTACATTGAAAAACGGAAGGATAATAATAATTTTCTCGTAAGCCGTGTTGATCGATACATCAGCGAGCATTTCAAGGATCCTGATTTGTCTGTTCTGACAGCTGCTTCTGCTTTCAATTTCTCTTCTGGATATTTCACTGCACAGCTGAAAAGATTATCTGGAGATACCTTCTCAAAGAGACTGGCTCGTTATCGTATAGAGAAGGCAAAAGAGCTTTTGCGTTCGACTGATATGTTCATCTATGAAATCGGTGAGGCTGTAGGAATTCCTGACCAATTCTATTTCAGCCGGATATTCAAGCGTATAGCTGGTATTTCCCCTATGGAATACCGGGAAAAGCACACAGTATAGGAGAGGAAATGAGCAATCACAGAAACTTGATTATTACAATATGCGCTGCTGTTTTTGTTTTGGTCTTGTCGATGATCATTGCTTTCTCAGCTTTTCCTGCTCAGGCGGCTGTCGATCCTGTTGTATTGCGTATTGTTCTCTGGGATTATGAGAAAAACATATACGACCAGCGCATAATCGAAGCTTTCGAACGGGATAATCCTGATATCAGGATAGACGTGATCAGCTTTCCGGCTGAGTACTACATAAACAGCCTTATGACGCTTATGGATACCCATATGCCGGCAGATATCATATATGTAAACCAGCAGCAGACAAATTTCCCGCCTCTCGCTGAGAGGGATATTCTTTTAGGACTGGATGATTTCATTTCTGCAAATGAAATAGATCTTTCCTGCTATCCTGATCTGGGAGCTTTCCGTGATCGGCAGACTGGAGAGCTTCTGGCTCTGCCTTATCGTAAGGACAAGCTTCATCTTTTCTATAACCGCTCGCTTTTTGATGCAGCAGGTATGCCTTATCCGCATGATGGGATAACATGGTATGAATTTGCGTCAATTGCTGAAGAATTGCATGAAAGACTGGCAGAACAAGGTAGTGATGATTATGGAGCTCTGTTCACATTGAATGACTGGCGTCTTATCCATATGTTCAATGGAGGCTATTTTGATTATCTGTCAGATTCTGCTGATGGGATATATTCAGGACTTCTGCTGATGGGTGGACTTGAGGCAAGCGGTAGCGTGCCAATTGCTTCCGATCTTGAGCGTTTGGGAGTTTCTCAGAGGTATTTTGAGCTAGGACAATTCGGCATGTTCGTTCATGGTACCTGGTATACCCATTATCTTTATCACGATACAGAGGATGGGGTTATCGGATTCGAATGGGGATTCACTTCATGTCCTGTATGGGAAAAAGGCGAGACAAATGATGATGCATGGATGGATTGTCTCTCTATTCTGAAGAGCTCTGAGCATCAGGAAGAAGCTTTCAGATTTGTTCAGTACGCCACGGGGCCGGAAGGCGCTGCGATAATGGCCAGAGAGCATATGATGCCTGCTTATTCAGATGATTCTATTTCTGGAATATTCGCAATGCTTGAGCAGGCTGGAAGTCTTCCGCCGGGCCAGTTCGAGACATCTTTTGATACTCCATCTGCCATGCTTTCTCCTGTAGAATCCGATCTTGTTGCCGAATTCTCTTCTATTTTTTCAGAGGCAAAGCTTGATCTGATAACAGGTGAGGAGATGATTCAGAAGATGCATGACGCAAGGGCAAAAGCCTTGGATAATTCTCCATAGAAGATGCGAAATGTCCAAATATATCTTTGTTTAGTACATGTCGGGATTGCTGATACGACCTGATAATTCCTGTAAAAAGGAGAATGAAGATGAAGAAACACAGGTTAGTATTAAGTTTGCTTCTTGTTCTGGCGTGTCTTTCACCTCTCGCTGCAGCAGTAGCTGTTAAAGGTTCTGTGAACCCACTGCATCCTTATGATCCATATTTCTATGGTTTGTTTGAGGATCAGACTATTACTGCAGCTACGACACCAAGAAATGGTGATACTGCATTTCCGATAAGGGAATCCACATGGAATTGGTCCCTTTATATACCTGATGATCTTCAGCCGAAGTCATCTGTTTACATGATTCTTATTCCTGATGGGATGACAGCTGATGAATTCACAGCAAGTGATACCGGGCAGTCATGGATGAAAGCAGCTGATGATTCGGATGATCCCTTTGCCGTTGCTTTCATTGAACCAGAGAATGGTGGTGAATGGAATATAGCATGCTTGGCAGATGGAAGGGACGATGTTGCTCTTGGCTATGCGGTATATTCAGCAATACGTGATAAGTCTGCCAAGGTCAATGCATTCCTTTCTGTCGATAAGAACTGTGTCTATCTTGTAGGATATGAAGAAGGTGCTACAATGGCTTCCATCGTTG
This sequence comes from uncultured Spirochaetaceae bacterium, assembly GCA_944389085.1. GTDB lineage: Bacteria > Spirochaetota > Spirochaetia > Sphaerochaetales > Sphaerochaetaceae > Ornithospirochaeta. The sequence continues at coordinate 6,677 of CALXLB010000103.1, read as the reverse complement.
CATCTGCCTGGCCTCAGAATTTTGCAAGTACGACTTTGATTGCTCCGACATCTTATGAGGAAGATACTATTGAGAAATGGCTTGGTTCAGCAATTTTCCCATATTCACCGGATAATCTGAACGGTTATGATCCAGAGATTAAAGGTGGTATGGTTGCGATGCCTATGCATGTCTTCCCAGGCAGTAATGTTTCTGCGGCTGAGGAAATTGCTGCAAGATGGGCAGAAATCAACTCCGGATGCACAAATCCTGATACTGCCCGCGATAGAGCTTATGAAGTTGCAGAAGTCGTGCCATACAATACCCCTGAAGCCATTGTTGATATGACCGATGACTGCGGACGTTTTATGGGATATCCCGGCGGAACAATCAAATCGATTTACAGATCTTATAGCAATCCAAATATGGATAGGAACTCTGGAACATTCATTCCAGTATGGGAAGATCCTGATATTGATGAATATGTAAGAAGATGGGCCCTTTACGTACCTGCATCGTATGATGCTTCTGCTCCAGTTCCTCTTGTTGTTTCGCTTCATGGATCATCTGCCTCATTTGTGGATCATGCAGAGGAGACCAGATGGCCTGATGTTGCGGACGAGAACGGATTTATTGTTGCATTCGTACAGGCATATGTAGTAGGGGATCCGAATCCGTTCCCACAGTGGTTTACTGTAGAAGGTAAGGCTGTGACCGATGTTGATTATATTGCGAAGGTTGTTGAGAAGATCTGTGCAATCTGCAATATTGATGAATCCAGAATGTATCTTACAGGGCATTCAATGGGCTCCAGAATGAGCCAGCTGTTTGCACTTTCTGACAAGGGTGATCTGTTTGCTGCCTATGGACCTGTCTCATCTCTTTCTGATGAAGCTGCTCTCAGTGCTTATGCTGATTATGTTGCGGATGCCGCAGAAAATACTACGACACTTCCAATGTGGTTCTTCCGTGGTGAATTTGATCAGACAGGCTATGCTATTGATGGAACAGAACCTGGAGATACAGTTGCGTTTGATTTCTATGGAACAACTGTCAATGGTATAGAAGAAAGAGATCCTGTGCCAGTTGTGGAAGAACTGAATTCTGATATTGAGAAGTTTGTCACGACATCATTCAGTATCGATGGGGCTCCTGTTGTGAGATATACGCAGATCAAGGAATCTCCTCATGTTTATATGTCCGAGGAAGCTCAGCTTCTCTGGCCATGGTTTGCAAGATGGTCAAGAGAGGCTGATGGTACGGCAAGATTTGATGGTAAGCCGATATCGATCAGCAAATAATTCTGTTGCCTCAGGTGCGCCTGGGGCATTTCTATTCTCAGGCATATTCGAAATATCCAAATATTCATTGGATTCGTACATGTCGATGTGGCTGATGCTCCCTGATAATTCCAGTAAAAAGGAGAAAAGAAGAATGAGAAAATTCAGATTCGTTATCAGTTTGCTTCTGATAATGGCAGCTATGACTTCATCTGTCTTTGCAGATGCCGAATATGCTCCTGTGGACCCATCTTATCCATATGGATCACCTGTCCATGGTCTGTTCAATGATCAGCAGATTACAGTTGAAGGAGCTGAAGGAAGCTATTCGATAAATGTTCCGGAAGGAATACAGCCTTGGAATCCTTCGGTGATTATCATGATACCTGATGGTATGGAAGCTGAGGAATTCATTGCAACCGATGAAGGAAAGGAGTGGCTGGCAGTATCAGGCGATGAAGGGATTGCTGTTGCATTTGCAGAACCTTTAGAGGGAAAGGAATGGGGAACTGCTCTCCGTGATGATTTCGAGTATATCAGGCAGATGTATATAAACATGAGATCTAAGAGTCTTTCTGTCGACCATGCATATACTCTTGATAAATCATCCCTTGGCCTTGTCGGCTATGAAGAAGGCGGTTCTATGGCACTGCTTGTTGCTGCTGATAGCCCGACAATGTTCAGCGGTGTTGCTGTCATCGATGCAGCCCCTGTCTCTTCTCAGCAGCTTGAATCACTTGGTGAGGGGTATTGCTGGCCATGGCCTGCGGACAAGTGGAATGGTGTGGAGGAATCCGCACTCAAGGCTGAAGATGTGGAGATTCCGGCATGGTTCATTGCAAACGAGACTGCTGTCCCTGAAGATGCGGTTGCTTATTTTGTTGCAGTCAATGATGCTTCTCTCTCTGGCTCCAATGTTTTTGCAGATGAGGTCTATGCTTCTGATTCCTCGATTTCACGTGTATGGGTATCTGAAGGAGGCAAAGCTTCGACAATTACCGCTACAGAAATCTGGAATTCATTCCTTTCTGAGATAAAGAGATTCCTTGGCTTCCCGGGTGGACGCCTGGCTTATGCTGTGGAATTCACTGAAGAGAATGGATTCTATGTCCATGAAAGGATGATTGATGGCTTCCTTCGCAGATGGATGACATATGTTCCTGATAGTTACACAGGCGAAGAAGCTGTACCGATGGTCATTGTCATGCATGGCTCAAGTGCCTCGATGTATGCTATCGCTGAAGAATCAAGATGGTTTGATGTCGCTGATGAATATGGTTTCATCGTCAATTTCTGTCAGGCTTATATGAATGGCAGATCTGTATCAAGCGGAAATATTCCTGCTGCATACTGGCATGATTATTCAACAGCAATCGATGAAGGTGGCTCTGATGATGTTGTCTACCTTAACTATGTTATCGATTCAACGGAGAAACAGTTCAATATCGATTCAGGCAGACTGTATGTGACTGGCCATTCAAATGGTGCCCATATGACATGGAGACTTGCACTTGATAATGGAACAATCCTTACTGCAATAGCTCCTGTAGGCGGTGTTAATGGAACGCTTAAGGAAGGCCTTGCAATCAATTACGATATGCTGATGCCTGCATATATTCTCATGGGTGAATATGATAATGGTGATGCTTATGCACTTGTGGCTGGCAATAGCAATGTCAGAGCAATCCGTATGTGGAATGAGCACAATGGCGTTGATGAGAATAATGTGACTATTACAGAAGACGAAGAATTCACTCAGTATTTCTTCAGAAATGGAGAAGATGTTCCTCTTGTTGGATTCATGAAAATCGGCAGCACTCCTCATGTATACATGCCTGAAGAGTCCTTTGATATATGGGAAAACTGGTTCAGTCATTATGAAAGAGGTGAGGATGGAACGCTCTATTATGATGGAACAGCAGTGAAATCGGACTCCTATGTTCAGAATAATGGATGGCTTGATTAATCAGGCTCTCCAATTGGTTCCTGGGTCTATCGCAATGCGATAGGCCCTTTCTCTGTTCAGGCTGTTTTGTAGTTCTTCTCAATACTGCGCATTTTGGCCAGATATATGAACGGAAGCAGGAATCCTGCACCGCACCATGCAACAGGGGAGGCAAAGCAGATTCCTGTATAGCCAAAAGCAAGCGGAAGCGTAAAAGCAGCAATTGCTCTCATCACAAGCTCTGCTATGGAGCTGATCATAGGAATTGTTCCAGAACCAAGCCCCTGACAGCCTGTGCGGAAAATGAAGATGCTTCCGAGCGGTATGAAGAACCAGGCAATAGTTCTTACATATTGGCTGGCCATTGCGATGATTTCAGGGGATGTGCTGTTCTTGTCCATGAAGATATAGCTGAAGCTGTCTGCAAAGAACATTGCAATCACAGTTGCAATGACAGCTCCTATTGTCATGATGGCGAATGAAGTCCTGAATCCTTTTCTGATTCTCTTCAGATTCCCGGCTCCCAGATTCTGACCTGCAAATGTTGAGATACCCATGCCTACGGCAGGTGAGAACTGCGTGATGATGTTCTCGATTTTTCCTCCGACTGAGTATGCGGCAACAGTATCCGATCCAAAACCATTTATTGCTGACTGCACGATAATCACGCCGATTGCACATACGGAGAACTGTACAGCTCCTGGAATCCCTATTTTCATCAGTCTGAGGCATAGGCGCTTGTCGAATCTGAAATCCGATCGTGATATGTGGAAAATGGGAAAACGCTTCTTGATATAGAAGAATGAGATGATGGCGCTTATTCCCTGTGCGATGACAGTAGCAATAGCAACTCCCGCGCATCCGAGCGGTATGACTATTACGAAGAACAAGTCAAGAACAATATTCAGTACTGAGGCTATCAGGAGAAAATAGACAGGACTTCTGCCATCGCCTACAGCTCTGAGAATGGAGGAGAACAGGTTGTAGAATATGGCGGTACCGATACCTAGATATACTATAAGTATATAAGTATTCGCATCATCGATGATATTTTCAGGTGTATCAATAAGGCGCAGAAGCGGCATCGAGAGAAGGGCAAAGACGGCAGCTATTACGATTGAGCATATGATCGAGCAGAGTATGCTCTGGGCATATGTCTTTTTGATCATCGGAATGTCTTTTGCTCCGAATCTCTGGCTTATCAAGACGGAAAAACCCGCCGTCAGGCCTTGTGCAAATCCTACGACCATAAAGCTGAAGCCGGAGGTAGAACCAACTGCAGCCAGCGCATCGACTCCGACAAACCGTCCGACGACGATAGTGTCTACCATGCTATACAGCTGCTGGAAGAGATTCCCTATGAAAAGTGGAATCGAGAAAGTCAGAATCAGGCGGAGGGGAGACCCCTTTGTCATATCGCATTCCATAGCTGTGAGCATGATACTTCAAAGCATAGCTTTGTCAACAGATTTTCTGCTAAAAATAGTCTCTTGTTTTCTTTTTTTTCTATTGACCATATCCTTGGGAAAACAGCTATTATTGCTCCATCATAGGAGATGCTGTTTTATGAAAAAAGCTTCGGTTTCGCTGAACTTCAAATCCAGAATATCGGATATTGATAATAGAATTTATGGTTCGTTCATCGAGCATCTTGGAAGAGCTGTTTATGAAGGGATTTATCAGCCGGGAAACAGGAATTCCGATAGCGATGGCTTCAGGACTGATGTGCTTGAGCTTGTGAAGAAGCTCAATGTTCCTATTGTCCGCTATCCAGGTGGTAATTTCGTTTCAGGCTATAACTGGGAAGATGGGGTCGGCCCTAAGGATAAGCGTCCTGTAAAACTTGACCTTGCCTGGTTCACGACAGAAACAAATGAATTCGGCATGCAGGAGTTCGATGCCTGGCTTAAGAAGGCAGGGGCTGAGATGATGATGGCTGTGAATCTTGGTACAAGAGGCCCGGATGAAGCAAGAAATCTTCTTGAATATGCTAATTTCCCAGGAGGAACATACTGGAGCGATCTGAGAAAGGCGCATGGACATGAGAAGCCATATGGTATCCGCACATGGTGTCTGGGAAATGAGATGGATGGTCCTTGGCAGATGGGCCACAAGACAGCCTATGAATATGCAAGGACAGCTACAGAGACTGCAAGGTTGATGAAATGGATTGATCCTTCGATTGAGCTTGTTGCATGCGGCAGTTCCAATTTCAACATGCCGACTTTCGGCGAATGGGAGCATACTGTCCTGAGAGAGGCATATGAACTGATTGATTATGTTTCCATGCATGAATATTATAGCAATGATTATGATGATACTCCATCTTTCCTTGCAGAGAATATCGGAATGGACAGATTCATCAAAGCTGTTGTTGCTATCTGCGATATGGTCAAAGCCGAGAAGAAGACTGATAAGACCATCAATATCTCATTCGATGAGTGGAATGTCTGGTATCACTCCAAGTCAAGCGACAAGCTTGTTGGACTGTGGGGAAGGGCACCGCATAGGCTTGAAGATGTCTACAATTTTGAGGATGCTCTTCTTGTAGGAGGGTTGCTGATCACACTGCTGAAGAATTCCGACAGGGTGAAGATTGCCTGCCTCGCACAGCTTGTCAATGTTATTGCACCTATCATGTCAAATGATGAGAAGGCGTGGGCTCAGACTATATTCTATCCATTCCTGCATGCTTCTTCATTTGGAAGAGGTACTGCTCTCAATGTAGATGTTCAGTGTGATACATATGATTGCAGAAAATACAAGGGCGTTCCTTTTGTTGATAGCGTAGCAGTGCGCAATGATGAGAAGAGAGAACTTACAGTCTTCATTCTGAATCGTTCTCTTGATGATGATGTGACTGTTTCAATGGATTTTTCCGAGAATGTGAAGCCGATTGAACATATATATATGTCAGAGTACGGTCTGAAGGATGTGAATACAGCAGAAAAAGCAGATGTCGTGCCTTCTTCCAAGGAGCTTAAAGCTGATAGTGTAGTGCTTGATAAAGCTTCCTGGAATGTGCTCCGATATAACTATTAATCAGATGCAAGGATTTTCCAGGAAATAAAAAATGTTCCATACATGCACTTTTTGGTTTATACTGGAAAAGCTCCTCTGGAAAATCCCTCGCATTTTCCTCCTCCGAAGAGGTGTCGCAGTGGGCTGGGCAACCTGAATCTGTACGGGTGGGCCCAGCCATGCTCACTGCCTAGAAAAATTTTTTGAGATATTTTTAAAAAGGGTCTTTACAGAGAGCAATAAAGTGTGCAGAATACACGTTCGGTGCTGAAAGCGCCGAGAAAAAAGAACGGAGAAGGGCGTGAAGCGCTTGACATGGAAGCTTGGAAGATGCAGAATGGTCAGGCAGCCCGGAACCGGGAAGCTTTTTGAGAATATGAGCGAAGGGAAAGAGAGAGAAAAGAAGGAAGCCTAAGCAGGCTTCCGTCAATTCAGCGAACAAAGGAAGAGAA
>CALXLB010000102.1 GCA_944389085.1 uncultured Spirochaetaceae bacterium | reverse complement strand
GGGAGCTTCGGGAAGCGGATATCGAAGGATGGATAGGCAGCTTCTCTTCTTGACGTGGAATGTACAAGCCTTTCAATTGCAGTCATCGCCTTCTGTGAGGCAAGACCGCGGATCTCGCTGTAATGCCAATCAGCCACATCGATGAGGAACGAGAGGGCATCATGATATATGCCGATGGTATCGAGGAAGGGCTCGTATGCATCTATGATCCTCGCTTCGTTCTCATAATTTTATTCTACCGTGTTGTATTGTATTATACCATTGCCTTCGGCTATATCCGCTATCACAATCTTATGGAAGATGGAGTATGCGCGGATGAACTTATTGATCAAATAACCAATGACATCCTTCACGAGAAGCTGGGATTGCTGAACATCGAGGAATACTACAGGGTAAAGCATGCTGAGCGCATGGAATGGGACAGGACATACAACTCACAGCTGGAGTTTGTATTCATCTGAACCGCACACTACGGAACCGTACGGTGGGTGGTATGAGAGAAAAGCTCTCAGCGCTGACACCCTGAGAGCCTACCTGCTCGATTAATTGTACTGTTTTATATCAGTCCTCGAGTTCTTTCTCGACAATGTTCATATCAATCTTGGCCTGCTCTTTTGCAATCTCTGCTTTGATTTCCTCAGCAAGATCCGAGATAAGATAGCTTGTCTCTTCTCCTGTGCTTCTGAGCTTTACTTCAACCTTGCCTTCTTTGATGCTGCGGTTGCCAAGCGTGATTCTGATAGGAACACCGATGAGGTCTGCATCTGCAAACTTCACGCCAGCTGTTTCTTTTCTGTCATCGTAAAGAACCTCGATGCCCTTGCTCTGAAGATCCTCATAGATGGAATCAGCAATAGCTGTATCTTTGACAAGAGATACAAGATGTACCTGATAAGGCGCGACAGAGATAGGAAGCTTGAGGCCGCCCTCATCGTTGTATTCCTCTGCCAGACAAGCCAGAAGTCTGCCTACACCGATACCGTAGGAACCCATGACAACAGGAATCTGTTTGCCAGCTTCATCCTGATAAGTCGCATTCATAGCAGCTGAGTATCTTGTACCGAGCTGGAAGATATTACCAATCTCTACGCCTTTTGAAGCTGTGAGAGGCTTGCCGCAATGCGGGCATAGTGCTCCTTCTCTGGCTGAGGCGATATCTGCGACAGTACCTGTATAATCGCGGCCGAAGTTTGTGTTGAGGAGGTGATATCCTGCTTCGTTTGCACCTGCGACAAGATTGTTTGATTCTGCAACAGTGTCATCAACGACTGTGATGAAGTCTCCTGTAGCTCCGATAGGGGATGCAAAGCCTGGAACCATTCCATGTGCTTCAATCTCCTCAGGACGTGCAGGGCGCAGTGAGTTTGCTTTGACAGCATTTGAAAGCTTTGATTCCTCGACTTCCAGATCTCCGCGGACAAGTGCGACGATGAGCTTATCTTCTTCCTCTCCGTTCTTATCATTGATGAAAGACCCGACCATGAATACGCACTTTGCTGTCTTTCTTGCATCGATATTGAGATACTCGGCAAGAGCTTCGATAGTCTTTGCTTCTGGTGTAGAGACTTTCTCAATAGCCTTCATCTCTTCTTTGAAGTACTGTTTCTTCATCTTTGCAACCTGTCTGTTGGCTGTATAGCCGCATTCAGGACAGAGGATGATCGTATCTTCGCCGATAGGGGAAAGGTACATGTATTCATGAGAGACTTTTCCACCCATCATACCTGTATCTGCTGCAACAGCTACACATGGAAGGGCACAGCGGGAATAGATGCGGAAGTAAGCTTTATAATGAGCAGCATACTGCTTCTGAAGTCCTTCGTAATCTTTATCGAAGGTGTAAGAATCGAGCATTGTGAACTCACGTACTCTGATCAGTCCTGCTCTTGGTCTTGGGTCATCCCTCCACTTTGTCTGGATGTGATAGACAAGAAGCGGAAGACGCTTATATGAATCAATAAGATTTCTTGCCAGATCCGTGACAGCCTCTTCGTGTGTCATTGCAAGGACCATGTCACGGTTGTTGCGGTCCTTGAAGCGTCCCATCTCTTTATCGATTGAGTAGAACCTTCCAGTTTCCTTCCAAATATCTGCAGGGTTGACGACTGGCATCATGAGCTCTTCAGCTCCGATTCTATCCATTTCTTCGCGGATGATAGTCTCAATCTTCTGTGTTGCTCTGAATCCCAGCGGCAGCAGTGAGAAAATTCCTGCTCCCATCTGTCTTATGTAACCGGCTCTTAAAAGGTATTCGTATCCCTTGGTATCTGCACCATTAGGTGCTTCCCTGAGGGTCTTCGAAAACATCCTGGACATTCTCATAGTGGTTGTCTCCTCAACGTATCGGATTATATGGTTAACAAAGAAGAGCGGCAACACTGTGCTTGTCTTTTACGCTTTTTATTATTTTATCTTTTCATTGAGTCTCAGTTTCTGATTTCTAGAATGTCTGCTGACATCTGCAGTGTATTGTATTTCGTTTTCAGAAAGTAGTTCTCCGATTGCCTTGGAAAGAGAGGAACTTCTGCCGGAATAGCCAAGATGTTCTGAAAGTTCGGTGCTGGATAGAGCTTTTTCTTCTTTCAGTGCTTCTATGATAAGTTCCTTTATTTCGCTCATTGAACGTCTCTTCTTTTCCTGTTCATTCCGGTGAGTCTCTTTTGCTATGAAGGATTTATGGGAGGGTAGTATCACAAGAAAGTAAGTACGCTCCATGTCTGTTTTGAATACTGGAGGTTCTGAACCATTTTGTTCCATTTTTCTTAATATAAGAGGAATGCCGGTATTCCGGCCTTCAACGAGTTTCAGTTCTTTCAGGAAATCACCGATACGTCTGTTCCGGTATCTTTTCGATACAAGATGACATGCTGCAATATCCTCATCGGTTATAGTGTTGTCAGGGCCTGGGAGACTTAATATTTCCATTTTATCCGGGGTGACAGTTACTGTGATGGGTTCTCTAATTTGATAGGATTTATGATAAATAGCGTTTGATAAAGCTTCTTCAACAGCCTCATATGGATAATTGAATATTCTTTCTGCTTCTGCCTGACCAGAAATTTTTGTTATTTTTTCTTTGATAATATAATTTCTGATATAGCTGAGAGCATCTCTGAGCTGTCTGTCCAATGGTCCTTTGAATATCTTCTCTGTCATTCCGATGCCCGTACTATCTGGTTTGTCAACAACTTCAATCTGTGCATATGGAAAGAACTGCTCAGGACGATTGTTGAAGAACATCAGCCCGACGTTCAATGGTTTCAGCATTTCTTTCGGACCTCTTATGAGTTGCATTGCTCGCCCGATTTCTGTAATTGGATCAGTCAGAGAAGCTTCATAGAGATCGCTTTCAACAGAATATAAAAACTCGGATATCAAACTTATTTTCAGGTCTCCGATGTCTGCACTCATATTCACACGGTCATCAAAGGGTTCGTTTTTTGCAAGATTGAAAAGTTCTTTCTCTTCCTCGCTGTTTGCTTTTATGGTTGATGACATCTTGCGGATGTAAAAAGCCTTCGATGATTTTGATGAAGAGAGGGAGACGGGGCATTTGTATGGCCTGGCCGATCCCCCAGGTGCCCAGACAACTAATATATTCTTATCTTCATAAGTTGAGATTTCCACAATTGGTAAATAACGGGGCTCAATGAAGTGGCAGATTTGGAGTAATTGCTTATTGATATTATCGATGGAAGATTTCTCAAGACCTTTTATGGGTTTGATGGGCATGCCGTTTTCTTCCTCGACGCCTATTATCACATAACCGCCTCCGAGGTTGTCTATATCATTGGCAAAAGCACAGATAGTATGCATGATACGCTCTGGATTCCAGTCGCTTTTGTATTCGATTCTTGAACTCTCGACGATTCTTTTGTTGAGTAAATCTGCAATATTGATTGGAAGAGCCATGGTATTATCTCCTTATCTTGTGCTTTATCTTGTGCTTTATCTTGTGCTTTTAATATACGCTTGGTGTCCGAAAAGTCAAGATTAATTTGTTGGTAATTCCGTTTAGTAAAATTTCTTTTTTTCTTATTGACAAACTGAAGAACTGTGATAGTGTTTGAGTAAACGATTACCTAATCAATTTGGGGCTATCATTGGAGGTGATACCACCTATTTTTGATTATGTCTTAACAAGTCTTTTTCTTGAGAAAACAAAAGGAGGTTCTTGAGTGAAAAGGTTCGTATTAGTGTTATCCATGGCTTTGTTGCTTCTGTCTTTTGTTTCAGCAGAACCACAGAAGGTAATCCTGGATACAGACATGGTTGATTGCTTCGATGATGGAGTCGCCATGCTCGTTCTCGACAATTCAGAGAATATTGATCTTCTTGGTGTTACAATTGTTGCCGGAAACAATTCTATGCCGAATTGTACAGCTTCTGCCGTTTATCAGCTGATGGTTTCTGATTCTGATACACCTGTTTACCAGGGAAGCAGAGTTCCTTTCAGATATTTTAGGCTTGACCCAGAAGTGATGGCAGCTGAACAGCTTATAGCTCCAAGTTATAACAATGGTGGCTATCTTAACCGCTGGGCAAGAGACTGGGATGTAAATCAGGGCAAGCTCACAATGGATCCTATGGCTGATTGGAAGGACGTTTATGCAGAAATTTATGGTGGCGAGCCTACATATCCATATGTCTATGGTCCAGAGAATCCTGATTCAGCTGGAAACAAAGATGCTGTAGATTTCATGATTGATCAGGTCAATAAGTACCCAGGAGAAGTTATTATTGCTGCTATCGGACCTTGTACGAATGTTGCAAGAGCAATTTTGCAGGATCCTACATTCCCATCGAAGGTAAAGGCAATTGTTTACATGGGTGGTGCATTCTTTGTTCCTGGCAACTCTTCTTCTGCCGCAGAACTTAACTGGTGGCTTGATCCGGAAGCTGCAAAAGTCTGCATAAGAACAGAGTGGGGCGACACGGAGAGTGAAACATATGCTGCATTTGGCAATCAGATTATATCTGGCCTTGAAGCTAATAAGAATACAGGCGCAATGCCGCAGGATCTTTTTGACAAGGTTCTTGAAGAAACATGGCCTGGAATCAGAGAACTCTTCGATAAGAAGAATGGTGGAGTAGCTCCATCCAACATCTGGGATGTATTTGCAACTGGATTTATTGTAGATCCTTCAATTGTTCTTTCATGGAACAATGATCCAAGACCAGAGAATGGTGAACCAGATCCGATTACCGGCGTCTATATCGATGTCAATGCTGAGATGGGTCCTGATTATGGTAGAGCTATTGCATATTCAGCAGATCGCGGACATGCAAAGAGTGGTCCTAACGGATCAAGAAAAGCTGCTATTCAGAACTTCATTGATGAAGATAAGTTCTGGAATGAGATTGTCTATCCAGCTCTGACTAATACTGACAAATAAAGGAGGAATACATGATTAAATCTGCAATAAAAAGAACACTGATAGTCCTTCTGTCCATCTCTTTGATGGGTCAGGCTGTGATGGCAGAGGGAATCCAGATAGAGAAAAGAAACAGTACAGAGCCTGTTGTCTATGCACAGCCAGCCGCTCCTACTGCTGAGAATCCTCAGAAGGTAATCATTGATACTGACATGGTCGAGTGTTTTGATGATGGTGTTGCTATGATTCTCATGGATAAGACACCTTCAATTGAATTGCTTGGCGTAACAGTTGTTGCTGGTAACTCATCAATGCCTAATGGTGTATCTTCTGCTGTTAGACAGCTTGAAGCTATCGGATCCGATACTCCTGTATATGAAGGGAGCAGGGTTGGTATGCGTCCATATCGTGTTGATTCAGATTTCATGGATTCTGAAGAGACTTTTGCTCCTAATATTTCTTGGGGTGGTTATCTCAGATACTCTCTTGATCCTGAAAAATATACAACCATAGATATGGATCCATATGCAGATTGGAAAGATGTTTATGAGTACAAATACGGTGAGAGCCCAGTCTATGAATATGTATATGGATTGAATAATCCAGATGCAGAAGGAAATAGGGATGCTGTTGATTTCCTGATTTCCATGGCAAATAAATATCCAGGAGAGATTACTCTTCTTGCTATCGGTCCTTGCACGAATATTGCAAGAGCTATACTCGAAGATCCTTCATTCCCTTCCAAAATTAAAGAAATCGTGTATATGGGTGGTTCTTTCTATCAGGAAGGAAACGCTTCTGCTGTTGCAGAGTTCAATTGGTGGGCTGATCCGGATTCCGCAAAAATGTGCGTCAGGGCTGCTTGGGGTGATCAGGAAAGTGAAACTGGCAAGGCTTATGGCAATCAGATCATTTCCGGTCTCGAAGTAAGTGAGCATGCAGGTTCTATGCCTCAGGATGTCTATGAAAAGATGGTTGCTGATACATATCCGGGAATCCGTGAACTCTTTATTGCGAAGAATGGAGATGAAGCTCCTTCTAACATCTGGGATGTTATTGCAGCTGCACAGATTATCGATCCAACAATCACAATTGCATGGAATGATCATGAAATCGGTGATGAGACTGCAGGGAATGGTATTTTCGGAGTATACGTGGACGTTGATTCCGAGATGACTCCTGACTATGGAAGGTCAATAGCTTACAAGGAAGGCCGTCTTGGTCCAGTCGGAACAAAGAAGGCAGCAATACAGAATTACATTGATACGGATAGATTCTGGAATGAGATTGTCTATCCAGCAATGGTAGACCCTGAAAAAAAATAATTGCAAAAGGAGATGTTGTGTTAGACTGAAAACGTAAGGAGTGCAGGTTGAGTATAACAATGAAAGAACTTGCCGCCATGGCTGGTGTATCATGTGCGACAGTATCCAAGGTTCTGAACAAGACTGATCATCATATCAGTAAGGCTAAGACTGAGGAAATACTTTCACTTGCAAGAAAATATGACTACACTCCTAACGTAATTGCGAAAGCTCTGAAGGTCAGGAACACCCGTACAATCGGCTTTATGCTTCCTGATATAAGAAATCCTTTTTTCCCTGGAATTGTCCGGGGAATAGAGGATGAAGCGATGGCAAAAGGCTATAGCCTTATAATAAGCAATACTGATAATGATCCAGAAATTGAATCAGATTGTTTCCGTATGTTACAGAACAGAATGATTTCTGGTGTTATTTTCACTCGTGCTCTCAGTACTAGCACGGTTTCTGAACTTCTGGAACTGAATATTCCTGTTGTTCTTGTAGATAGAATGATTGATGCTCTTCGCAAAGAAAGTGTTGGACAGATTTTCATAAATCTTCATGATGCTTTCTTTGCGGCAACAGGATTCCTTATTTCAAGAAGCGATGGTCCTGTCGCTTTTATCTGTGCAGATGAAGGCAGTGATCGGCCACGTTTTAATGGCTACAGGGATGCTCTTTCTTCTGCTTCCAGAGATTTCGATGAATCATTTGTCTATATTGGACAATATGATATCGAAACGGGGGCAGAAGGCGTAGAAAAGCTTCTTGCTTGTGGAAAAAAATTCAGTGGCCTGATGTGCGGAAATGATCTGATTGCAATCGGGGCAATGAACAAACTTCGTGAGAAGGGATTGAGAGTTCCTGATGATGTGAAAGTAATTGGTTGTGATGATATTGAATTTGCAGCTCTTGTGTCGCCATCGCTGACGACAATAAAGCAGCCTACGTATGAGTACGGAAGAAAAGCAGCCAGAATGCTTATAGACAGCATCGAGGGAAAAGCTTCTCCTTTCTCTTGTGAGCTTGATTATACACTGGTTATCCGGGAGAGCTGTTACTGAAAAATCTGAAACTGTTACATTGAATTTTCACGATGCAGGAACAATAATCTGGCCCTGTAGAGTAAACGATGACCTAAAAATGCTGTTTTGTGGTCAAAAATTAGCAAATGATGGCCCGAAATGCCATTATTATTATCAAATTTGTAGTTTTATGGTACTTAGAAGAAATTGTTTTACAGCAATGAGAAGTGATGTTACCATGAACTCAACAAAGGGAAAATCAGCAGTGTGAGGTACTGCTGCAGGAGGTTAGAATGAAGAAGAGATTCGCGGTTATCGCCATTGTATTAATGGTTGTAAGTAGCCTCGTTTTCGCAGCTGGTAGTCAGGAATCAGCTCCAGCAACAACAGTAGATTCCCCTGTCGCGGGAATGAAAGTCGCATACATCATGCAGATGGCACCATCTGATATCTTCCAGATGTGGTCCGAATATGCAGAGAAGACAGCAGAAGCACTTGGAATGGAATATGATGCATTCTTCTGCGGTGGTTCCGATACTACATGGCAGGATACAGTATCCCAGTGTGCAGCTGCTGGATATGATGGATTGCTCTTAAGCCATGGTGGACAGAACTATGCTTATACATTCCTTACAGATCTTCTTGCCCAGTATCCAGATCTCAAGATTGTAACATTCGATACACCATTTAAGGATCTTAATGGGCAGGAACAGAAGATTGAAGGTGTTACACAGTTCTTCCAGCAGGATGCTCAGTTTGCAGAACTCCTTCTTGATTACATCTGCAACGGTCTTTATCCGGACAAAGTTGCAGCTGGCGAACCAGTTAATGTTCTCAAGGTATGGATTGGTCCGAACTTTAACTCCCCATTCGATCGCCGCCAGGTTGGTTACGTGAAGTACGAGGAAGCCGGACTTATCAACACTGTAGAGACAATCGGACCTTCCGATTTCAACAATGCTGAAGCTTCTATGGCTGATGTTACAACAGCAACTCTTGCCAAGTATAAGCCAGGCGAGATTGACGCTATCTGGTGCTGCTACGATCTCTATGCAAGTGGTGTTTATACAGCTCTTACTCAGGGTGGTTATGACATTCCTATGGTTTCTGTTGATATCTGTAACGCTGATATCGATAAGATGGCAGCAGCTGGATCTCCATGGAAGGCTTGTGCAACAACTAACTGGTATTACAATGGTGAGTTCGGCATGAGAGTTCTTGCTCTTGAGCTTGCTGGTGAGTATGACAAGATCATCGACCCAATGACCGGTGTTGCAAGTGATTGGCTTGAGCTCCCAACATGCGTCGTTACACAGGATATGGTTTCTGGTGGTGGAATCAACGTAACTAACCTCGACACAGTAGCTGGCGAGAGTTATAGCGACAGATCTTACATGCCAACAACAGATTGGATGGTAAGGCTTCTCGGAGACTGATCAGACTTACTTCATGACAGTTCAGCCCTACCTTAACAGGCAGGGCTGATTGCAAAAGGGCAGAAAAACCTGTCCTGAAGAAGCTTCCCGGGGCTTCCCGGGAAGAATATCCGGGGTAATAAATGGAGAAAATCAGACTCGAAACAAAAAATGTCTCGATGGAGTTCCCTGGCGTAAAAGCACTGAGTAATGTTAATTTCTCTATAGAGACGGGATGCATACATGCAGTGCTTGGAGCTAATGGAGCTGGAAAATCCACGCTCATGAAAGTTCTTGCAGGCGCCAATCCTGGTTATACAGGAGAAATTTTATATAAAGGGAAACCAATCGAGCTCCGCAAACCTGCAGATGCAAAGAAAATAGGAATACAGATTGTTTATCAGGAAGTTGATACGGCACTTATTCCATCGCTTTCAGTTGCAGAGAACGTTATGTTTAATTATATGGTCATGAACATGGGCAAAAAACAGCTCATGAACTGGGGGTTCATCAGGAATGAGGCGAAGAAGGTACTTTCTAAGCTGAATATTGAACTTGATGTAGGTGCTCTTGTTGGTTCCTTGTCTCTGGCTCAGAAGCAGATGGTCCTTATTGCACGTGCAATACAGAGTTCATGTAATTTCCTTATTCTTGATGAGCCTACAGCCCCTCTCAGTGATACAGAGACTGAAGAGCTGTTTAAGCTTTGTAAACATCTTATTAATACTGAGAATATAGCAATCATATTCATCTCACATCGTATTCATGAGGTTCTGCAGATTTGTTCTTCATATACAGTAATGAGAAATGGAGAGATTGTAGATAATTCCCCGATAACCGAAAAGACGACCACAAAGGAAATCGTAGAGAAGATGCTTGGAAGATCTTTTGAGGAAACCTTCTCCAAAGAACCTGTTTCAATAGGAGAAAAGGTCTTCGAGGTTTCCAATCTCTCTGATACCGAAGGAAAGGTGAACGATGTTTCCCTTTATGTCAGAAGAGGTGAGATTGTAGGTATTGCAGGTCTTGTCGGTGCGGGCAAAACGGAACTTTGTAAAACCATATTCGGCGCAATGAAGAAGTCGGGTGGTACTGTAAAGCTCAACGGACAGGCTTTAAAAATCAAAAATCCATCGGATGCAGTAAAGCAGGGAATTGGGCTTGTTCCAGAGGAACGCAGAAAAGAAGGAGTTCTTGTCTCCGAGAATGTGGACTTCAACCTCAGTGCAGCTTCTCTTTCCCAGTTCTGCAATATGGCTTTTATCAACAGAGCGAAAACTAGGACAAATGCAAATAAATTCGTTGAGTCTCTCTCAATTAAAACTCCTTCCATTTGGCAGATGGTCAGGAATCTTTCGGGAGGAAACCAGCAGAAAGTCGCTGTAGGTAAATGGCTTGCGGCTGATTGTGATGTTTATTTGTTTGATGAACCTACAAAAGGTGTAGACGTTGGTGCGAAAGCTGAAATATTCAAACTGATAAACGATATCGCTAAAGAGCAGAATTGCGTTATTTATGCATCCTGTGAGAACTCGGAACTTCTTTCTATCACTGACAGAATCTACGTCATGTTCGATGGCAAGATAATGGCAGAACTGGAAACAAAGAAGACTTCTGAAGATGAGATCATGCATTATGCCGTTGGCAGTACTGATCCATATCAACCGAATAATAGGGAGGTCAGAAATGACTAAAACTCTTAATAATCAGAATAAACTTATGATTGGAAACAAAACAGCAGGCCGATTCCTGATGGACTGGGCTGCTGTCATTGCCCTTTTCCTCTGTATTATTATTTTCTCGATTCTGAAAGGCTCGGCATTTTTCTCAAAAGCAAATGCAATCAACATTCTCCGTTCAATGTCGATTACAACTATCTTTGCTATTGCTGCTACTGTGACGATGGCGCCAGATGGGTTTGATATGTCAGCTTGTACTCTCGCCTCGTTTTCCGCATACATCTTCGCATCTTCATTCCTGTGGTTTGGAATGCCATTAGGTGTTGCGGCGATTGTAACGATTATCTTTACGATGATTATGTATCTTCTGACAATGTTCCTTATTCTTGTCTGTAAGATTCCTGATATGCTCGCTACATGTGCTTTGATGTTTGTGCATCAGGGTCTTGGCCTTTGGTGGACTGGCGGCGGTGCTGTTTCTTCTGGTATGCCTACACGTTGGGGGACTTCCCCTGTTCGTCCTGGCTGGACTCAGGAGTTCCTTAATATAGGGCGTGCTCCATACTGTATTATCATCATGCTTGTTTGCGTTCTTTTTGCATTTATATTCCTGAACTATACGAAGCATGGTCGTTATCTGTATGCGATGGGAGGAAATAAAGTAGCAGCTAAACTTTCTGGCATAAATGTTAAGAGATATCGCTTCCTGGCAGGTATGGTAACTGCTGTATTCATTGCAATTGGTGCTATGGTTGTCTGTTCTAGAAACTCAGCAGCTCAGATCACAGGTTGTGATAACTATCTCATGCCTTCTCTTTCTGCTGTGTTCGTTGGCCGTTCAGTAGGAGGTGCTGAAAAGCCAAATGCAATTGGAACTATGATTGGTGCTGCTCTTGTTGCTGTTCTTGAAAATGGTCTTACAATGATGGGCGTTGTCTATTACGTTCTTCCTGCGGTAAAGGGTGGTGTTCTTGCACTTGCTCTTGTTGCTGCATATGCTACAAAGAAGGAAGACTGAAAGTTTTGAAAGCTCGTGCTTTCCGGAGGTTTAGAAAAAAATGGCAAAGTATGATGAGTATTTCCTGATGAAAGCAGAGGAAGCTAAAGATTATGCTCTTTACAAGCTTCCGGATTTCGGCTGGGATGAATCAACAATGGAGTGTAAGGAAATCGGGGATGGCAATCTTAACTATGTGTTTAAAGTAAAAGATGCCAAAGGTCACTCTGTCATAATAAAGCAGGCTGGTGTTTCTTTAAGAATATCTGCAGATATGCATATCTCTACAGATAGGAATAGGATTGAATCTGAGATTCTCATACTGCAAGGCAAGCTTGCCCCTGGGTACGTTCCTGAAATCTATTTCTATGACACTGTCATGTGTGCATGTGGCATGGAGGATCTGAGCGATCATGATCTCATGAGAGGTGCCCTGATTCAGCATAGAATCTATCCTAAATTCGCGGATCAGATTTCCACATTCATGGCAAACACTCTTATGGGTACAACAGATATTGTCCTTGACCATAAAGAGAAGAAGGAACTGCAGAAGAAGTATATTAACCCTGAACTCTGCGAAATTACGGAAGATCTTGTCTATACTGAGCCATACAATGATGCGAAAGGTAGAAACAATGTGTTCCCGCCAAATGCAGAATTTGTGAAACATGAACTATATGATGATGAAACCCTGAAGCTCGAGGTTGCAAAACTTAAGATGGATTTCATGTGCAATGCACAGTCCCTGCTTCATGGTGATTTACACACAGGTTCTATTTTCATCAATGAAAAAACGACGAAAGTTTTTGATCCAGAATTCTGTTTCTATGGCCCTATGGGATATGACATTGGTAATGTTGTTGCAAATATGATTTTTGCATGGTGCAACGGGGATGCTGAAATTGAGGATAAAGAAGAGAAAGAGAAGTTCCTCAGCTGGGTAGAAAAGACTATTGTTGATGTCGTAGATCTCACAATGGATAAAATGGAAGCATATTATAAGGAACATGTGACGGATCTAATGGCAAAGACACCTGGCTATATGGAACATTATCTTGCTTCTATTCTTGCTGATACAGCCGGAGTAACGGGGCTTGAACTCAACAGACGTATTGTCGGCATGGCAAATGTCAAGGATATCACATCGATAAAGGATGAGAAAAAGAGAGCAAGGGCTGAGCGTATCTGTGTTATGGCAGCTAAGGTGTATATTGAACGTCGTGCTGAACTGAAAGATGGAAAGGCTTTTCTGCAGGTTCTGAAAGATGTTGCAATGGCAATCTGAGGAGGATGATGAAATGAATGCACTGAGTTTAGAGACTGCTATTCTCTCTGAAGATAGGAATAAGCTGATTATTCTTGATCAGACACTACTTCCTAATGAGGTGAAATATCTTGAACTTGCTACTCCTGAGTCAATCTGGGAAGCAATATATAAGCTCCGGGTCAGAGGTGCCCCTGCAATTGGAGTTGCTGCTGCTTACGGAATCTATGTGATTACAAAGCAGCTTATGACAGAAAGCATGGAAGAGTTTGCTTCTTATTTCAGGAAAGAGAAGGAATATCTTGATTCATCACGTCCGACAGCTGTCAATCTTTCATGGGCTCTCAATCGCATGGAGAGAGTTCTGGATGAGAACATCAGCGAGCTTTCTGTCGCACAGATGAAGGACAGGCTGGGAGAGGAAGCTGATGCAATCCGGGCAGAGGATATTGCCATAAGCCGAAATATCGGAAAGTATGGCTTCGGCCTTCTACATCATGGAGATGGTATTCTCACTCATTGCAATGCCGGAACACTGGCAACTGCAAAGTATGGTACTGCCTTGGCTCCAATCTATATAGCCTTGGAAAATGGCTGGAAGGACCTGAGAGTCTATTGTGATGAGACAAGACCTCTTCTGCAGGGAGCAAGACTGAGTGCTTTCGAGATGCAGACTGCTGGTGTTGATACCACTCTCATCTGCGATAACATGGCTTCCATAACTATGAAGAGAGGTCTGATAAACATTGTTTTCGTAGGTGCTGACAGAGTAGCTGCCAATGGCGATTTCGCTAATAAAATCGGAACGAGCGGCGTAGCTATTCTTGCCCGCCATTACGGCATTCCGTTCTATGTGGCAGCTCCGACTTCCACTATCGATATGTCTCTTGCTTCTGGTGATCTTATTCCGATAGAGGAAAGAAAACCTGAGGAAGTCACTGAGATGTGGTATGCAAAGAGAATGGCTCCGGAAGGAGTGAAAGTATGTAATCCTGCCTTTGATGTCACTGATCATTCCCTCGTTACGGGAATTATCACGGATAAAGGCATTGCATATCCACCATTCGATAAAGCATTTGAAGCTATGGGCATAGGAAAGTAGAGGAGGAAAGATAAGGCTCAGCTTGTGCTGAGCCTTATGGCTTAAAGACAGCCTTTCTGGAGAATCAGACAGGAGTAGAAAGCTTCTTCTGTTGTTGCAATAACGGCATAAGCCTTTTTTGCTTCATCATAGAAGCTGAAACGATCAATCATGCCACAGGCATCTGCGCCGCGTTTGTCATGTTTCGCTACGATGGATTTGAATTCATCCCAGACTGGAGTTTCGAGATCTTTGTGGCACTCTTGCTTATCCATGATGAGTACAGGATGTTCTACGTCATCGAGCGGCATAAGAGTGAGAATTGCATCCAGAAGCTCTGTAGCTTTAAGCCCATCTGCTCTAACAAGGATGTTATTCTTGGCACAGGAGGCAGCCGGGAAATTAGCATCTCCGATGATGATGCGGTCTCCATGGCCCATTTCATCAAGAATCTTCAGAAGAGAGGGTGAAATACATTTTGGAATACCTTTCAGCATAGTTTTTACCACCTTTTCTGTTAGGGTATCATCCACAGGATTCTAATGCAACTTTATTAACTGGCAGATGTTTCTGCCGCTACAAAAGGAGAAAAAAGAAATGAAGAAGATTATCAATAAGCCGGAAGAATATACAGATGATATGCTCCGTGGAATTTATGCAGCCCATGGAGATGATGTCTGCTGTACTGCGGACGATCTCAGGTGTTATTGTACTGCACATAAAAAGGAAGGGAAGGTAGCTATCATCACAGGAGGCGGTACTGGCCATCTTCCTCTCTTTCTTGGCTATGTAGGTGATGGGCTGCTTGATGGCTGTGGTGTTGGTGGAGTATTCCAGTCTCCTTCAGCTGAGCAGATATATAATGTGGCGAAGGAAGTAGAAGCAGGGGCAGGAATTCTTTTCCTTTATGGAAATTACACCGGAGATATCATGAATTTCGATATGGCATCAGAGCTTCTGGCAATGGAAGGAATAGAGACGAAATCCATTGTCGGTGCTGATGATGTGAATTCCAATGCAGACCATGACAAGAGACGTGGAGTTGCCGGAATCTTCTTCATGTATAAATGTGCGGGCGCTAAAGCTGCTGAAATGGGCACACTGGATGAAGTTCTGGCAGCAGCTCAGAAAGCTAAGGACAATACACGTACTGTTGGCTTTGCACTTACTCCATGCGTGATTCCTGAAGTAGGTCATTCAAATTTCACTCTTGGTGAGAATGAAATGGCAATGGGAATGGGAATTCATGGTGAGCCTGGTATCTGGAACGGTCCTGTAAAAACATCTAAAGAACTTGCAAAGGAATCATTGGATACGATTCTTGCTGATATGCCACTGAAAGACGGCGATGAAGTCTGTGTTCTGATCAATGGACTTGGTGCGACATCACAGGAAGAGCTTTATATTCTCTCTGGCGATGTCTCTGAGTACTTGAAAGCAAAAGGTATAAAGATTCACAGAACATTTGTCGGCGAATATGCAACATCCATGGAGATGGCAGGTGCTTCTATATCTATCTGCAAGATTACGGATGAAGAGATGCGTTCACAGATTGATAAGCCTGTGTACACCCCGTTCTATTGCCAGAAGTGAGGAGGAATGAATGACAGAGATTTTGTGCAATGAGCTTCCCGCTTTATTCCAGAAGGTAGCAGATAAGTTCATGGAGAAGAAGGAAGAGCTCTGTGAGATGGATGCCGCCATGGGCGATGGCGATCTTGGGCTGACAATGAGCAAGGGATTTTCTGCTCTTCCTGATATCATAAAGGCGAATTGTTCTGATGACATAGGTATGACTCTTGTCAAAAGCGGCATGAAGATGGCTTCTGTCGTACCATCAACGATGGGAACTCTGATGTCATCAGGTATTATGAATGGCGGGATGGCACTGAAGGGTAGAACAGCCATTGATGCCTCTTCTCTTGCCCTTTATATCAGAGGATTTGCTGATGGAATCCAGAAGCGCGGCAAATGTAAGCGTGGTGATAGAACAATTCTTGATGCCATGCTTTCTGCTGCAGATAAAGCAGAAGCTGTGCTTTCAGGAAATCCAGAGGCAACGCTTCAGGGTGTTATGAATGCTGCTGTCGAAGGCGCGAAAGAAGGTGTGGAAGCGACAAAAGAGATGGTACCTGTATTTGGAAAGGCTGCGGTGTTTGCAGCTAAAGCAAAAGGTGTTCCCGACCAAGGAGCAACAGCTGCTTTCTATATGCTTTCCGGTATGCAGGCTTATATAGATGGTACAAGCTGACAGGAGGTATAGATGAAGTACCTGGTGCTCGGGTCAATAAATATAGATCTCACGTTCAGAGTGGATCATATAGTCAATGCAGGAGAGACGCTTTCCAGTGAGGGCGTTTCCCGCAATGCAGGTGGAAAAGGTGCTAATCAGGCTGCCGCATTAGGTAAAGCTGGCCTTGAAGCCTATTATGCAGGAAAGCTAGGAGAGGATGGCCGATGGATTCTCTCCAGGCTGGCGTCTTTCGGGGTGGATACATCTCTTTCTGTTGTTTCGCCCGATTGTCACACCGGCCAGGCGATTATCCAGATTGATAAAACGGGACAGAACTGTATTGTGCTCGACGCCGGTGGAAATAAGATGATTACAGATGATGAAATTGATTCAATCCTGTCTTATTTCTCTCCGGGCGATGTTCTTATCATGCAGAATGAAGTCAATTCAATTGCTGTGATGATGGAGAAGGCCCATGAAAAGGGAATGAGGATCTGTTTCAATCCTTCACCGTTCGAGAAGAGTCTTCTGCAGCTTCCTCTCTCTTATGTGGATACATTCTTTGTAAACGAGATTGAAGGCCGGACGATGGCTGGCTGGGAGAAAGTGCCTGACACCGATGCTGAATTCAGAGCGCTTGCAGAAGATCTGCTCTCGTTGTTCCCCTCGTCTACGTTCGTACTTACAGCTGGTAAAAAGGGTGCATACTGCATTTCCGCTTCTTCTGGGCTTTCATATGCCCCTATTGTTGACTATCCTGTTGTTGATACAACCGGGGCAGGGGATACATTCTGCGGCTTCTTCCTTGCAGCTGTGGAAAGAGGTATGACTGATCAGGAAGCATTGGAAAAGGCAAGTATCGCTTCCGGTATTGCGGTTTCCAGAGCCGGGGCGATGGAATCGATGCCATCTGGCAAGGAAGTTTTTGGGGAATAGGAGAAAATTATGACAATTGATGAAGCAAAAGCACAGGTTGCACTTTTTATGACGAGAGCATATGGCCGTGGGCTGACAACAGCAACAGGCGGAAATATAAGTATGAGATTCGGAGATATCATGCTTATCACACCATCAGGGAAGGATAAGGGCTCTCTCGTTGGAGAAGATATTGCTGAGGTGGAGATGGCGACAGGGAAGAATCTCACACCTGAAAAGAAGCTCAGCATAGAGACTGAGATGCATCGGCTGGTCTATCTGGAGCGAAGTGATGTCAACGCTGTTGTACATTCGCATCCTGTGTTTTCTTGTCTGTTTACTGCGTCTGATGAGAAAATCAATACAACGCTGATTGCAGAAAGCTATTTCCTGCTGGATGAAGTTGAGAAAGTGCCTTACCGCCTGATGGGGACACCAGAACTTGCTAGGGAAGTTGCGAAATATGCTACTGATCATAATGTCCTGCTTCTGGAGAACCATGGAGCAATAGCTTTTGGCAAGACACTTATTGCTGCTTTTGACAGGCTTGAATGCCTCGAGCAGGCTGCCAAGCTTACTTACCTCTCGCATGCAGTCACTACTCGTGGTATAAATAAGGAAGAACGGGATAGAATTGCCCAGATGAGATAGGAGAATATTATGGACAAAGCGCGCATTGACGCTCTGAAGGACAAGGCATTTGATATCCGTTGCAGTACTATCAGATGCATTTCATCCTTTGGTTCGGGACATATTGGCGGAAGTATGTCGATAGTCGAAATTCTGACATACCTCTATTACAAAGAGATGAATGTAGATTCATCCGATCCGAAGAAAGAGGATAGAGATAGGCTTGTCGTCTCCAAAGGGCATGCAGGTCCCGCTGTTTATGCGACCTTAGCTTCAAAAGGTTTCTTTCCTGAAGACTGGCTGAAGACGCTCAATCAGGGAGGAACAAAGCTTCCATCCCACTGCGATATGACAAAAACTCCTGGTATAGATTTCACTGGTGGATCTCTTGGACAGGGCTTCAGTGCTGCTGTCGGTATTGCTCTTGGGCAGAGAGTCAAGAAAATTTCGGCCCGGACTTTTACGATCATCGGTGATGGAGAATCCCAGGAAGGCCAGATCTGGGAAGCTGCAGAAGCAGCTGGTGCCTGGAAGCTGGATAATCTCTTTGCTTTCCTCGATCTTAACGGGCAGCAGCTTGATGGTTATACAAAGGATATCATTCCACAGGTCCATATCCCTCAGCGCTGGGCTTCTTTCGGATGGGATGTCCATGAGATAAATGGCCATGATTTCAATGAGATAGAGAAAGCTATAGAAGATGCCAAGAGTGTCTCTGGCATGCCTCATATGATTGTCATGAATACAATCAAGAGCTATGGCTATATTCCAGGGGAAGGTATCAAAGGAAACCATTCAATGCCGATTACCCCAGAAGGCGCTGAAGAAGCCATCAAGGCACTTGCAGAAAGGGAGGGAAGAGTATGAAGGATGCACATGTGTTTTCCCACTATAAAGAAGCTGTTATAGGGGCTGTTGTTGATCTTGCAGCCGAACATCCTGAGATTGTCTTCCTCGATGCGGACCTTTCATCATGCATTGGGTCTACAACATTCCAGAAGAATTACCCGGACCGTTTCTTCAATTGCGGAATTGCCGAAGCCAATATGGTTGGTGTTGCTGCAGGTCTGGCATCTGTGGGGCTTGTTCCGTTCATCCACTCATTCGGCTGTTTTGCTTCCAGACGTGATTATGATCAGCTCTTCATTTCTGTGGGCTATACTCATCAGACAGTTCATGTGATTGGCTCCGATCCTGGTATTACTGCCCAGTACAATGGCGGTACGCATATGCCGTTTGAAGATATTGCCCTGATGCGTCAGATTCCAGGTCTTGTAATCGTAGAGCCTTCAGATGCTCAGTCGCTTTATGAACTGACTCAGCAGGTTTATGCGAATGGCCATTCTTCTTATATCAGGACACCTAGAAAGGGAATCTGCTTCAGATATACCCCGGAAGACAAGATTGAGCTTGGTAAAGGTATAGAACTTAGAGACGGAAAGGATGTAGCTATCATTGCAACAGGTGCATTGATGGTTGATGCCGCTCTCGCAGCTGCTGACATGCTTAAGGAGAAAGGTATAGACGCAACAGTTGTCGATCTTCATACTATCAGACCACTGGATACAGAGCTGATAGAGCGTGTCGCCAGCAAAACAGGACATGTTCTTGTCTGTGAGAATGGACGATATGCAGGCGGGGTCGGTGAGATGATCGCAGGACATCTTGTGCAGGTTAATCCGGTAAAGATGGGCTTCGTGAATGTAGGAGAAAGGTTTGGAGAAGTCGGCAATCTGAAGTATCTGTCCGGAGCATTCGGATTTACTGCTGAAGGGGTTGCTGCAAAAGCTGAGGAGCTATTGGGAAAGTGAAGCTTCAGCTCCAGCTTGAGACAATTCCAGTATGGGATGGCGTGAAAGAAGGAAGCGAATGCTTTCTCTGTACGCTGATGAAGAAAGCGGAGGAGGATAGTGTAAGATACTATCTCTCCTCAGCTGTTATGACACCTGAAGTCAGAGTGGAAATGAATAGATATGGCTTTTGCCAGCATCATATGCATTTGCTTGCTGAAGGTGGAAAACCGCAATCCTTGGCATTGGCTATGGATACATATTACGATGAGAACAAGCGCATATTCTCCCCGTTGATGGATAAGATTGAAAATTCTGGCAATGCAAGGAAGGCTCTGAAAGCAGCAGAATCCCTGTTCGAGGCTGCGCACGAAAGGGAAAAAGGCTGTCTGATCTGTTCCCGCATGGAAGAACGGCTTGTCAGGTACTGCTATACCGTCGCTTCTCTCTGGGCAACGGATCAGGATTTCAGAAAAGCCCTGGAAGAGTCAAAAGGCTTTTGTCTGCATCATACAGAGGAGCTTGTTAGGATTGCGCAGCAGGCGCTTTCCGGTGAGGAGCTTGAAGGATTTGTCAAAGCAGTTGTTTCCATGCTGCGGAAGAATCTTGACCGTGTCCAGCATGATGACTGGTGGATGACTCAGAAATATAAAAGCGAGAATAAAGACAAACCCTGGAATGGTGCAGAAGATGCCCAGAAGAGGGCGGTCTATAAACTCATCGGAGAGGGACGGGTGATAGACCCTGTCAGGAAGTAGGCTTCCGCTTCCTTCCAAGAGGCAGGAAGAGCTGTCCATCATCCTTTTTCCCTTCATCGATTGTACACCTTCGGAGAACTTCTTCTCCGAGGGTCTTTTTATCAATATGAAGATAGTCGATGAATCCGTCTTCAATTCTGTATACAAGAAAACGATTTCGGGATGGAAAGAGTGAGAATGCCAATGTGAGTACAGGCTTTCTTCTTTCGTGAAAGGCTATAGCTTTCATTCTTCTTTCCTTTCCCAGATATGATGATGACCAGAACAGGGCTAAGAGAGGTTTATTATCTGCCCATACAACAATATCTGCTCCCATCAGTCCTGTATCAACAGAGACTGTCTGCGGAAAATATGGCCTGAGGCAAGCTGCAAGGCGGCTTGATGTGCTTTCATGTCTGGGTTTCAGCTCTTTCGGCAGTTCTGGCATAGCGAAATAGAGCTGCATACCACGTTTGAAAGAAGAGAAGATATCGAGGATGACTTCAGACTCTGACATAGCTTAATCCTTATATTCTATTATCCACTCCATATCACTTACAGCTTTGATTGTATTGTAGATTGAGCATTCCTCAGCTGCTTGCCGGGCAAGAGACTCGAATTCTTCTTTATCGGTGACAGCTGTTGCTGTTATTTTCAGCAGCGTCTTTTCCAGCATATTGGGAACGCTGTCACGTTTTGTCCCTTCCACTGTGATATCAACGCTTTGCCATCTCACGCTGTGTTTAATGGAGAGCATTGTAAGGTAAAAGCATCCTGAGAGCGCGCCAAGAAGATATTCATACGGCCCTGTTGTCTGTGTGAAATCGAATTCCTTGCCGATGGAATTCTCAAAGTAACGGCGGCTGTTGTCAAAGTGTGCTGTGATTGTTCTCATCTGTCCCATAGTCAGATTATAGCACAGGATCAGATGGCAAATGATACCTGCTCTCAGTATATCCTGTACCAAATCCGTTAAAATACTGATAAATGAGGACGAATGATGGGATGCATCTCGGCGTCTCTGTGTATATGAGCATTGATTTCCTTGTAATCAATCCCTTCAAGAAAGACTGTAAGGCCTTTTTCTTCTGCAGGGATCTCTATCCTGATGTCACACATGAAATCGAAAGATTCTTGAAGCATAACGGCTGGAAGAGTAAGACTGCTAGTGTGCTTATTCATTGTGAAACCATTGTATAGTTTTTTTGTTATAATAAATTATGATAGAACATGGTTCTGGTTAAACCCGTTTCAGTGTTTCTGCCATCTTTATTTTTAAACTCTTATCTGCACAGCGTTGCTAAAAAACCGCGTTTGAAGCGTTAATTTGCGGTTTAATCCCTATATTTCAGCGAATTTGGGTTTTCAATAATCCGTTTTATGAGGTTTTCGACCTTTTCCTATTTGTCCTGAGGAGGATTGTGTATGTATGAAAACAGGTCAAGATAGCCGGGAAGATCATCTCTGCTGAAGCCAGGGTGCCGCCGCATGAGGCGCTGAAGCTCACAGCATCTTCTGTTTATGGGAT
>CALXLB010000101.1 GCA_944389085.1 uncultured Spirochaetaceae bacterium | reverse complement strand
GGGGGACAACTCGTGGGCGGAGAGGGGAACCAGGTGAGTTCCCTCTGAAATAGGTTATTGAGTGAAGACAACGTTCTATCACTCCAAAGTTATTTCTGGGACCAGCAGGGCAACTTGCTGGTCTTTAACATATGGAAAACAGCTGTTGTTCCTTGTCAGAGCTCAGATAGCTTGGTTTGAGAATGTTTTCCTACTTGTGGAATCTTTCAGCTATTTTCCTGAATATCTTTCTTGATGTTCCATATAGCCAGACAAGAATCTTTGGAACGAAGATTATCAACAAAACTGATATGAACAGCAGAATCAGAAGATGGAATCCCAGCAACCACCAGTTGCTTTCGGGATTAGGATCTCTGATGATATAGGCAGAGAAAAAGAGGTCTGCAAGATCTTTGGTGAAAGATGTCAGACCAAGTATTGCGACGATATTTAAAATCCTGTTTACCCAGATATCATTTTTCAGATGCTTCAATTCGAACAGGTTTGAAGCTGATTCTGAATACTGGCTGTATAGGCTGTTCACGTTTTCAAATTCACTTTGAAGTTTAAGTACTTTGCTGTACGAGGAAAGCAAGTCATTTATTTCTTCCGCGCTGTCAGAGAATTCTGTATTGAGAAGAATCTGCCATGAAATGCAGTCAAGGTTTGTCTTCCTGAGTTCCTTTATATATTTGATTATTTTCCTGGATGAAGGTTCTTCGCTGTCATATGAATTCTGCATCTTGATTAATTTACTTCGGAATGCAGCAGCAATTAATGAAATATACATCATGTTGCTGTAGATATATGAATAATCCAATTTCTGCATATTGGTATAATCTGTAGCAACTGCATATGTATTTGATTTCCTGTTGTAGTAAATATCATTCTTAAGTTTGGAGAATCCTGGCGCTACTCTTCTTAACTCTTTATTGCGGAAGTTCATAACCATTGCAGCATCTGCTTTCCCGATAGAGGAGTCTGTGACGGAATCTTCGTCGATATAAAATAATGATGAATCTATACCATAGAAAACAGTATCAGTGCAGCCTTTATCTGATATGAAATCACGAGCTATTGAAGAATATGATACATTCGGCGAGACTGAGAGGATTTTTGTCAGAGTTGATTTTCTGAATGCTTTGAAATCTCCAGCATATAATGTTCTATTGCTGCATGGTATTGCTTCAAGCAGTCCGATAATTGAAAAAGATAATGATATCGTAATGTGCGAAACATAATCCATGCTGTCACAAATCAGGTTTGTAGACAACGTAATTCCCTTTGCCTGATACTCCTTTATAAGTTCTTTCTGTGAAGAGATATATGTATCAAGACCATTGTATTCTGATTTTATAGCCTGGATTGCGTTATTGAATTCTTCATCAGTAAATATAATCGGTTTTTGAGCTTTGATGTTTTTCTCAAAATCAGGTTCTGAATCCTCAATTGGGCTATCTTTTTGTTCTTGCTGATAAAGTCTCATTGCTTCTTTGTTCAGGATATTGATTACGATGTCTTTGATGACACTTGAATTCAGAAGCAGCATGCTGTAACAGCAAAGATAGTGTCCATCTTCAATCTTGGAGATATCGAGATCATATGAAAGGAAAGTAAGGTTAACCATTCCAACCTTATATTTGGTATTTATGATCACTCTTATTTCTGAAAGGATCAGACAAGCATCCAAGCCTTTGGAATAAAAACGTGGAGTATTGATACCCAGAGCTTGAGCTATTCTGAGATTTTCAAAGTCTTTAAGGCTTTTTTCATAGGCGAGTGATCTGCAATCTTCAGAAGAATCTTCATGACTTTCAAATTCGTCTGCATCATTCAAGCTTTTTATAACATCTTTCGATACCGTCTCAATTTCAAAAATACGAACATCATATTTTGATGAATGTGATAACAACTCATTAAATGGATACTCGAGTTTACCAATCGATTCCAGATAATCATATTGGCTGAGATTCTCTTTTTCGCTTTCTGAAACCAACCCATAATTTATATTTTCATGGAAACCTAGCTGATTCAGGTTGGATAAGAGTGCTTTAGTATTATCGAATTTGATAGAGATGGTATTTGTGTACTCAGCTATATTGTTTCTCATAGTTTCTCCCACGTATATTCTGATGGTACCAGAAGAAATCAGCAGAAACCATCATATTAATATCTAAGCTTTGTTTTCTTTCCGCTCTGCAAAGCACGATGTATAAATCTTTTTCAAAAATTTCAAACAAAACTCTTGACAAATTGATACCGGGGGGGGGGGTAGGCTTAGTTTCAGAAATAACTTGGAGGAAAGGAACGATATGAAAAAATCAATCCTTATTGGAGTACTCGCTGCTCTGATGCTTTTTGCATTCACAGCTTGTGAGAATAATTCATCTGCTATTGGTCTGGTAGACAGAATCACAGCAGTCCAGAACGTAACATATGTTGTAGGTGAGACTGCAAAGGCTGCAGATTTCACATTCACTGGTTACACAACATATGGTGATGAAGTTGCAATTGATTCAGCTGATGTTACACTTGATGATACACCACTTGTAAAGGGTGACAATTCTGTTGCTGTATCTTATCAGGGTGCTGCTCTTAGTTCTAAAATCACAGTAGAAGCAGTGGAAGTAACTGGTCTTACAGTTGATGCATCTGCTGACGAGGCTGTTTACTATGCAACAGTTACTGGTACATCTGCAGAGAAAGACGTTACGCTTCCAACAGAGCGCAAGATTGATACAACAGGTATTGTTGTAACAGCTGAGTATGATGGTGGTAGCAAAGTCCTTGATAATGATGATCTTACATTTGAACTTGCTTCTGGAGAAGCTTGGACTTCTGCAAAAGATGATGTTGTAGTTAATGTAAAACTTGGAACAGCAGCAACAGCAACATACAAGATTGATATTGAGGAGAACCTCATCAAGTCTGTAGCAATGGCAACAACAGAGGATTATGTACTCTTCTCAGACGTAGCCGATAAAGATGCACTTGCATATGCAACAAATCTTTTTGTCGAGGGAGATGAAACTCCAGCAAACAATGAACAGCCTGGTATCTATATGGTAGCAACATATCAGGGTGGCGAAGTTGTTTATGTTGTAGAAACAGACAATGTTGAGTATGTAACAGGTACATCTGGTGATGAGACAACATATGGTGCTCTTTCTGCTATCAACGTTGATCTTACAAAGTCTTCTGTGACAGTTACAGCAAGGTATAAGGGAGAAGAAGGTATTGTAGGTCTTGCTAATACAGCAGATGTTACTGTAGATATTACAAAAGATTATATCACAGACCTTACTGTTGCTGTATCCAACCTCGTTGCTGGAATCAATTATGGGGATGCAAGCTCCACAGTAACAGAAGGAACACCTGCTACAGGTACAACTACTTTCACTGTAACTCCTGTTATGGCTTCTGAAGAAGCAGGTACAGCAGTTGCTAAGTTCTATCCAACAGCTGATACTTCAAAGGCTGAGGCTGATGAGGATTACTGGACATTTGCACCAGCAGATTTCTCAAGCAATATCGCAGGTCAGAGAGTAGCATTCACAGTAACAGCAGTCATCGATGGTGAAACATATACAAAGGATGTGCAGACCAACCTTGTTGCTGCAAAAGCTAACTAATCGTTAAGAATCCAGCCTGCTGCTTGCTTGATAGCGGGCAGCAGACAACCGTCGAGGAGGACGAAGATGGAAGAGAAAACCATGTACCTCCGTCAGAGGATTCCGAACGAGAAGCGTCAGGAATGCCTGAAGCTCTTTGAGCAGGGATACGGATATAAAGCTACTGCGCGTATTGCCGGACTCAATACATATACAGTCCGGGAATACAAGCGGAAGTATGCCGCGGGGGACAACTCGTGGGCGGAGAGGGGAACTAGATGAGTTCCTCTATAAGAAAGGTTACTGAGTGATAGTATTCTATCGCTCCAAAGATTTCTTGAGGCCAGCAGGGTAACTTGCTGGCCTTTGCAATATGAACGATATCAATGGATTATTGAATCTTGCATTATTGTGGGAATTTAGAAATGGATTAGGTTTCATGATTGAGAATCCAGTCAAGAATCTCCTCATATCTGATTTTCTCTGCTGCAACTCCAAGGCCGAGTTCTATCAATTCATTGTCTGTACATTCGATTTTGATCCCATTAACTTCGAGAAAAGTAAGCATGACATATACACCCATACGCTTATTGCCATCGACAAAAGCATGGTTGGAAATCAGGGAGTACCCCAGCATTGCACCTTTTTCTTCTTTTGTAGGGTAAAGCTCTTTTCCATCGAATGTCTGGAAGATTCCATTTAAGGCAGAATCAAGCAGATTCTCATCTCCGATTCCGAATGAACCTCCGGTTGCTTCTATCATTAATTTATACAGAAGCTTTACTTTATCGTCAGAGAATCTGATCATTTTGCGAGTTCCAGAAATGCAGCTTTATGTTTTTTCAGGATTCTTGCTGCCACGAAATCGATCTTTTCATCATCTGTCATTTCTATAATTGGGGATTCCTCAATATTCATGAGGATATATCTGGGCTTATTGTTCTTGAAAATAACAGCTCTGCCACGCTTATCAGCAATCTTTATAACATTGGAAAAATTCTGATTAGCTGCGCTAATTGAGATGATTTCGTTGGTATTTAATTTCATTTTTATCCTCTGAGGCGTATTATAGCTAGTTAACTAGCTAAAAACAACAAAAGCAATTTAGAGTTCCAATACCATTCAAGGATTTCTTGAGGCTGGCGGGTTTTTACAGTCGAAACCTGACAATAATCATGGTTTGCCGCGTATTAACTATTGGAGGCAGATTATGAATATTGGTTATAATGATGACAGTATGAAAGGGATTAAGACAGATTCTCCTACGTTCGAGGACTTCGTAAAGAATGATGACATCCTTTATGTGGACAAGACTGAGTATGCCTACAGACTTGTAAGCAATAAGCCTGATAAGCGCTTCTTTTTCGTTTCGCGTCCACGCAGGTATGGAAAGTCGCTCTTCTGCTCGATGCTCCATGCAATCTTCGACGGAAGGAAGGAGCTTTTCAGGGATCTCTATATAGGAAAGACGGATTATCCCTTCGAGAAGTATCCTGTGATCCATATCAACTTCGGGATTATCGGGATAGCAACATTTGATACGTTCTATTCAAGCTTTGTGAGTGTTCTGCTACGCTGTGCGGAAGAGCATGATGTCAGCATAAGCGGGAATTCTCCTTCCGATCTTCTTGCTGCTCTCCTTCAAGAGCTTGTGAAGAAGACCGGAAAGCCTGTTGTAATAATCATCGATGAGTATGACAGACCGTTCACGAGCAAGGAGAACGGGAGTTCGGAGTTCTTCACTTCCGTCAGAAGCGTTCTGAATGATTTCTATTCCGTGATAAAGAACCAATCCCGGTATGTGAGGTTCTTCTTCATCACAGGAGTTGTGAAGCTTGCAAATCTCTCTATCTTCTCCGCTATGAACAATCTCACAGATTTATCCATGCTGCCTGAGTTCGCATCTGCATTCG
This sequence comes from uncultured Spirochaetaceae bacterium, assembly GCA_944389085.1. Lineage (GTDB taxonomy): Bacteria > Spirochaetota > Spirochaetia > Sphaerochaetales > Sphaerochaetaceae > Ornithospirochaeta. The sequence goes on along the minus strand of CALXLB010000101.1, from coordinate 9,432 downwards.
GGTATACGGAAGGTGAGCTTGAAGAATACTTCGGGGAAGGGATAGATGAGTATGTTGAAGCCCATCCTGATGTGAAGAGGAATGATTTCAAGGCAAGGATAAAGGCATATTATGATGGCTACAGGTTCTCGCCTCGCTCTGAGATTACTGTCTACAATCCTGTGTCTGTAGGAACTTTCTTCAGCCAGGGATGTTACTTCCAGAATTACTGGGAAATGACAGGAGTATCGACACTGGCTGTGAATTTAGCAAAGAGGAACAATCTTTCGGGACTGCTTGATGATACCCTGTTTCTCGACATCTCATCATTCTATTCATTCGATGTCACAAGCCTTGGGTATGGGAAGCTGGACAGGAATGAGACGCTTGCTCTGCTTTATTATGCAGGCTATCTCACAATCTCGGACTATGATGATCCGATAATCTATCTCAGATTCCCCAACAGTGAGGTTGCAGGAAGCTTTTCCCGAAATCTTCTGGCAAGATACCTGAAGGACCGTGATGATGAGATTTCATATTGGGTGAAGATGTTCCGTAAATCCTGCAAGGCCGGTGATATGGAAGATATGAGGAAAAAGATAGAGGAATACTTCGAGTCCTTCTCCTATGACCTGATCGGAAAAGAGCAGGAGAAGTTTTATCATTCAATCTTCCATGCCATATTCGTTATGGCAGGAATGCAGGGAATAAGCGAGGAGAGAACGCTCCGGGGCCGTTCTGATGAGGTTGTGATAGCCGGTGACAATATCTATGTGTTTGAGCTTAAAGTTGATAGAAGCGCAGATGATGCATTGGGGCAGATAGAAGAGAAAGGCTATGCTGAGAAGTATCTGCCTATGAAAAGTGAAGGTATGAATGTTTTCGGAGTAGGTGTGAGTTTCTCCTCGGAGATGAGAAAGGTCATAGACTGGAAATGCAAGGCATTCTGATTTCTGCTTGATTTGGCTACTTGGCATATCTTTATATGTTTGATACACTAATAAGGCTTTTATAAGGAGATTCACGTGATTCCTCTTAATGAACTTATCGATAAAGAAGGCAATGTTTACGAGATGACATGCGTAGCCATCAAAGAGGCTGCTATCTACTCAGCAATCGACAAGAAGAAAGAGATTGAGAATGCTGGTGAGAAGATAGTTTCTGTTGTTCTTACCCGTGCCCTCAACGATGAGATTGAATACACAGAAGAGAGTGGTTCAGAAGAGTAAGGCCGTCGTACTTTTCGGCCCCACAGCCGTTGGTAAGACTGGCATGACAGAGACTCTGTTCTCTCGTTCTGCTGAGATTATCAATGCGGACTCAGTGCAGGTTTACAGAGGACTGGATATAGGTTCTGCAAAGCCTGATGAGCACCTGAGAAAACTTATCAGACATCATCTTATTGATATCAGAGATCCCTGGGAGCAGTATACTGCCGGGGATTTTGTCCGTGACGCAGAGTCTCTTATTCCTGAGATAATCGAAAGGGGTAAAGTTCCTCTGGTGACAGGCGGTACAGGTTATTATATCAAGCAGCTTGTCTATGGCCCTTCTTCTGCGCCTCCTTCAGATAATGCTGTACGGGAAGCTGTAAAAGCTGAGATAGAAGAGAAGGGCAGTGCGTGGGCCTGGGAGTATCTTGCAGAAGTGGATCCTGTTTCTGCAGAACGAATAAATCCAAATGATGTCTACAGAGTAAGCCGTGCTATTGAAGTCTATAGGATTTCAGGAAGAGCTTTATCGTCATATCCTGTTTCTGCTTCTCCCCGGACTGACATCGATTTCATCCTGATCTGTCTTGTACGCGATAAAAGCGAGCTGGATAAGCGTATTGCCATGCGTGTTGACCAGATGTTCGATATGGGACTTTATGATGAGATCAAGAGGCTTTTCCGCTCTGGCGCATCCCGCGACTGGCCTGGCATGCATGCAATAGGGTATCAGGAGTTTCTGGATGCGGCTGAGACAGGAGAAGCATCGGTGAGGACAATCAAAGAAGATATAATACGCGCCAGCATGCAGTATGCAAAACGGCAGATGACATTCTTCCGTTCTTTTGCCACCTGCCGTTTCTTTCATCCAGATGATCTGGATGGCCTTTCAGATTATCTAGCGTTCAATGGTATAGGTATTGACGGTTTCCGTACCTAAGAATGTTTCGCTCTCAATCGGTGCGTCCGTAATATTCCACCATCCTCTGTCATTCCATCCGAATGTGAAGCTCTGTGTCACATCATATGTGTAGACAACAAGTGTGCCTTCCTCTGCTGTGGTCTCTTCACCTTCATTGTACGGATATGGTGTATACCATGTTCCTTCAGCGATCCAGGTGTTCTCTCCGGTCTGCTCGATGCTGTCTATCACAGCTCCGTAAATGAGGCTCATGACAGGGATATCAGGCTTTCCTGCCTCTACCCATTCAGATGCAGAGATAAGAGGATCGAAGTTCTCATATGCCATTCTCGTGCGTGAAGCGACATAGAGATTCATGATTTCCATCTCCTGCGGAGGATCGGAGCCTTTGAATGCCGTGGATATTCCTTCCGGATCGCAGTTGTTCTGAGCTTCGTAGAATGCTTCTATGATGCCCTCAGGTTCCAGATTTTTTGTCGCAGGGGGCTCCAGAAGATTGCCGATATAGCTCCAGAGGAAGCCTCCGACAGAGATTGCAACTATGGTAAGGACTATTATCAGAGTGCCTTTGACACGCCAGAAAGCATTGCGTTTTGTAATCTTCTCACGCTTTTCGAAGAATTCTCTGAATTCAGGAGAGTTTTCGGTCTTTTCGATGTTCCTGTCTCTCTCTTCATCTGTGATGTTCTCAAGCGGCCACTCGAGGCTGAGTGAACGGGTGAGGAACCATCCAAGATTCTCTCCGTCATCCCTGTTGCCCATGATATCCCTCATCTCTCTGCTTTTGGCGTGGAAGATGAAATTGATGAAGCCCTCTGTTTTCTCAGGAAGGCTATCTGTATAGAGTGAGAGGGGAACTTCCTTATATCCGGAACCCCTGACAGCATCGGAGGCGAAAGGGAAGCGTCCTGTGGCTGCATAATAGAGGAGTTCTGCCATTTCTGTTATCAGCAGGAACTGTCTCTCCGCTGTCCCCTGTATGATTCTGTTTACCTCTCTTTCCTTTCTTTCCTCTGTACGCATGATGGTGAAGACATCACCGAGATCTGGCGGAAGCACAAGCACATCAGTATCGTTATAGATCCAGATTCTGTAGAGCGGTAAGACTCCTGTGATGAGATCAAGGAAATCCTTCTTCATGCCTCGGAGTGCGAATGCCAGATTCCTGACAATGGTCAGTGCATCTTTTCGCGCTGTTGTGCTGAGTTCGTAGATCGATCTTAAGCGGCATGGGGCAAAGTATACATATCGTTCTCCGTCAATCGCACAGAGTCCATCCCAGTACCATGTCCTGATCTCTTTCCCATCGGAAATGATTCCATCATGTTTGACGCCCTGCATCAGATGCTTGGGTATCCCCATGTCATCATTTCCTATCCAGATAGCGGTCTTCTCCGCTCCGTCGCGTACGATATTGATTATCTCTTCCATTTTCCCCTCAGTCAGCATATAACGCAGCATGTCCTGCAACGCTTTCGTTATCGGAAAGACCGATAAGATGCCAGGCAGTTGATGTGAGTTTTCCAACCGCTTCGATTATCGGAGCTCCGCATGCTGATATCTGTCCGCGTTGCCACAGGTCCATCAGATGGCTTTTGTTCTCAAGGAGAGAAATCATCCTGTCTCTCTCCTCAGCTGTGTTCCTGTCCATTATTCTGCCAGTCATGTTTGAAGATACTATGAAGTACGTGTTTCCGTCATCTAGAGAGATAAGGAATGAAGCAAGCTTCTTTATCTCTTCTGCATTCCTGATGCTTGTAAAGACGGGACAGAGCTGTGAAGCAGGTGTATATGAAGCCACGAATGGATAGAGAAGTTCCAGACTGTATTCCTCTTCTTCGTAGCTCTGGCTGTTCTCTCCTTCCAGTTTCTTTATGTTTACAGGCCCGAGCAATGTCTCTTCTTTTCTTTCATCCGGTGTGAATATGATGCTTTTCCTGTCTTTTTCCAGTACTTCTCTGTGCAGAGGCAGAAGTGTGACAATGCGTTTGCCGTTTGGAATCGATGCAAATACCTCTCTGTAAAGGTGGGCAATGCTTTCAAGGCGCATATGGGGCAGTATGAAAGCTTTGTGTTCTTCTTTCTTCTGCACCGGAAGAACAAGTTTTTCCAGCTCTTCTTTTGTATCTGGATAGAATATGGCGTTATGGTAAATCATCCGAGAATCTCCCTGACTCTTTTCTCATCAAGAGTGACAGAGAGGTTTCTCTCCTGGGTCGGCAGGACAAGCCCTGTTTTTCCGTCTTTTGCTCTTCTGAGATATTTCACTTCTGTATAATACAGATCTGCTTTTCCGTTCTTTTTCGCTTTGGAGTAGTGTATGGCAAGAGAAGCTGCATCAAGAAGCACGGGAAGTGGAACAGTCTTTCCTTTCTGAGCTTTTATGATGACATATCCTCCTGCAAAGTCCCGGGTGTGCAGCCATATGTCGGATCCACGGGTATAGCGGCGGAGGATCTCATCATTTTCCCTTGCATTGCGGCCGACTATGAGGTCAAAGCCTCTGACAGAGAGCCATAAGCCAGGCTTCTTATCCTCATCCTTTTTTTTGTCTACCGGCTTTGCAATCTCTTTTCTCAGCTTCTCTTGTGAGGAAGAGGCAAGAAGTGCTTCAAATCTTTCCTCTGTGGCTTTGATCTCATCCTCGGTGTGCTTTATCTCTTCCTCTGCAAGCTCTGAGCTTCTCTTGTCCTTTCTGTACTTCTGATAAAGCTTCTCAAGATTTTCGTTCGGAGAGAGTGCGGAATCGAGTGAGATGGTGATTTTCTGCCCTGTTTCCCAGTTGTCCAGCTCTATGCTGGTCATTCCTTTACTGACAGCCCAGATGGAGGCAGAGAGCAGGTCTGCTGTTGCTTTTGTCTCCTCAAAGCCCTTTGTCTCTTCCAGCCGTTTTCTCTGTCTGGAAAGCCTGTCACGGAGAGAGGCAAGCTCTTTGTCGCGTTTTTCCTTTATCCTCTCCAGAAGCTCTGCTTTTCTTTCTTCAGAGGATTCTTCCGAGGCCGTCCTGTCAATGTATTCATTGAATGTAGGAGTGTCATACTCCCTGACAGTGAAATGTCTGGGACCTTCATCTGTTCTCTCTTCGACAATGAGTTTCTCGCCCTTCTCTTCGTGCCGATGCGGCCGTCTGTAAAGAAGCTCAAGAATAGTACCATCCTTGTCTGTGATGATTATGTTCGCACCAGGCCCCGTATACAGCCTTATATGCATGAATATCGTATCGGTACTGTTGCCCAGCTCCATTCTGAAAGCCCTATCGAAAGGATATTGCTCAACTGAAAGCACCTTCCTTCCCACGATGTGGGCATTCATGTACTGAGTGAAGCGCTGCATTGTCCTGTTCTTTTTCTTTATTATCCCGGTACGGCAGACTCTTGAATAAGGAGTAGAGAGTTCAAGATAAAGAAGCCATGCTTTTTCAGTTCTTGAGAACATGGAGAATGTGAACGAAGAGACAGAATGCTCCGTGATCTTCTGTATATAGCTTCCTTCAAGCGGGAGCTCTGAGAGAATAAGTTCCAGTTCCTTCCAGTTAAGACTCATAGCATTTCCTAAGTCTTCTCATCTCTGACGCGAGATAAAAAGAGCCTGTGATGAGTATATCAGAGGAGAGGGCCAATGCGCTATCGAGTGCTTCATCAGGTGAAGTGGCCAATGAGACGTCCTTCTCTGGGAAAAGCTTTTTCGCATACTCGAAAAGTTCTTCTGGATTGCTTTTTTTGAAAGCACCTGTACGCGTGATGATGATTCTGTCAAAGACCGGTCCAAGTGATGACAGCACTCCTGGCACATTTTTCCCCTGAGCCAATGCGAGAATCAGGGTTTTCCTCCCAGCCTGAGAGATGATATGGAATGCTTTTGCTGTCTCTTTTGCAGAACGCTCGGTATGTGCCGTATCAATGACAACCAGATGTCCATCGATGATTCTTTTCTCGAATCGTCCTGGAAGCTGGGTTTTCTCAGCAAGCTTTAGTCCGTTATCCGAATAGAATCCCATTTTGATTGAGGCAAGCACTGCCAATGCTGCATTCTCTGCCATCGCTTCTGTCGACATGGAGAGAGTCATGGAAAAACTCTTTCCTCCTATAACGAAGGATGTATGCTCTCCATCTCTTTCAGTCTTTGTCCTGAAATCCGTAATCTCATCATCGAAGAAATGGATAGGGGATTCCGTGCTGGAGGCTTCTTTCTGGAATACGGTTTTCGCTTCCTCTCTCTGTCTGGAGACAAAGACCGGAACATCGGGAACTATTATTTTCGATTTCTCTGTCGCTATCTTCTCAATCGTATCTCCGAGTACATCTGTGTGTTCAAGTTCGACAGGGGTGAGAAAGACAGCAACAGGCCTGATTGTGTTCGTCGCATCAAGCCGTCCTCCCATCCCGGTTTCGATGACAGCGTCTGTGCAGCCTGCTTCTTTGAAAAGCATGTAGCCATATGCTGTATACATCTCGAAAATAGTAGGTCTTTCCGGCCCCAGCTCATCTGGAGGTGTGAATGAAGATACTTTCTCAAGGAGCTTGTTACAGACATTTATATACATCTCATCTGCAAAGAATTCCCCTGAAAGTGTGAAGCGCTCACGCACTGTAAAGAGGTGAGGGGATGTGTATAAGCCGCAGTGCCTGCCATAGCCTGTGAGGAGGGACGCAAGATACGCAGATGTCGAACCTTTCCCCTTCGATCCTGCTACATGGTATGTTCTGAAGCTTTCCTCCGGGTTGCCGAGAAAGGCGAGCAGTCTTTTCATCCTCTCCAGTCGGTTGTCACGGGTTTTCCTTTCAGTCAGTGAAGGCGAAAAAGAATCAAATACAGTTTCCAGCTCAGCTATGCTACGAATCACACGCCGATTGTAATTCATATTGATAAGAAGGAGAAGATTATGGAAAGGGAAGGCCGAAACCTTCCCCATCCATTCCTGCCTGTGGCTTTAGCTGAGGCGCATGTCAGAGCTTTTTCACGAAGAGCGCTCTTATTGCGTTCAGGACGGCGATGATCATCACCCCGACATCAGCAAAGATCGCAAGCCACATGCTGGCAATCCCCAGTGCGCCAAGAAGGAGGCAGATTGCTTTGATGCCAATAGCGAAGATTATGTTTTCATAGACGATTTTTAGGCACTTTCTGGAAATCTTTATAGCTTTTGCTATCTTCAGCGGATCATCATCCATCAGAACAACGTCTGCAGCTTCTATCGCTGCATCTGAACCCATTGCCCCCATAGCTATTCCGATATCGGCTCTGCTTAGTACAGGAGCATCATTTATACCATCTCCGACGAATGCCAGTTTTTCTTTCTCAGATTTCTTTCTCAGAAGCTCTTCGACTTTATCAACTTTGTCAGATGGAAGAAGTTCTGCATAGTAGTCATCCACCTTTAATGTCTGTGCTACTTTAGCTGCGGCTTTCTCTCTGTCTCCTGTGAGCATGATGGTCTTGTTTATGCCAGATTTCCTGAGCTCTTTGATCGCTTCTGCAGCGTGAGGCTTTATGATATCGGAAATGACGATATGGCCGCGGTATTCACCGTCGATGGCGACATGGATGATTGTTCCGGCACTGTGGCATGGAATTGCTTTGACTCCAAGCGAAGCCATCAGTTTTTCATTACCGCAGGCAACAAGATGTCCATCTACAGTGGCTTTCACGCCATTGCCGCTTATTTCCTCGATTTCCGAGACCCTGGTTCTGTCTATTTCTTTTCCATAGGCTTTCTGCAGGCTTTTGCTGATGGGGTGTGATGAGGCACTCTCTGCAAGGGCTGCGTATTCAATCAGCTTCTCATTCTCCATCGTACTGTGATGGATGGCATCGACTTCGAATACACCTTGTGTCAGAGTACCGGTCTTGTCGAAGACAACGATTTTCGTCTTTGACAGCGTCTCAAGATAATTCGAACCTTTCACAAGCACACCCTGATTGCTTGCTCCTCCGATTCCGGCAAAGAATGAGAGCGGGATCGAGATGACAAGTGCGCATGGGCATGAGATGACCAGAAATGTCAGAGCTCTGTATATCCAGCTTTCCCAGGCGGGAGCCATACCGATGATGATTCTCACCACAGGTGGCAGCAGGGCCAGTGCAAGCGCTCCCAGACAGACTGCGGGCGTGTAGATTCTGGCGAACTTGGAGATGAAATCTTCTGATTTCGATTTTCTTGAGCTGGCATTCTCTACAAGATCAATAATCTTAGAGACTGTCGATTCTCCGAATTCCTTCGTTGTGCGTACTTTCAACACCCCTGTCATATTGATCGAGCCTGAGATTATCTCATCGCCAGAGCGAACCTCTCTCGGGAGGCTTTCACCTGTAAGTGCACTTGTGTTGAGTGATGATTCGCCTTCTGCGACAATCCCATCGATAGGAACTTTCTCTCCTGGCTGGACTATGATTATGCTACCTGTCTCCACGTCATCAGGATCTGTTTTTACAAGTTTCCCGTCTTTCTCGACATTAGCGTAGTCGGGACGTATATCCATCAGCTGTGTGATGTTCCTGCGGCTTTTGCCGACAGCATAGCTCTGGAAGAACTCTCCGATCTGATAGAAAAGCATTACGGCAATCGCTTCTGTGTAATCGCCGCTCTTTTCATAGATAGCAAGAGCGATTGCGCCTACAGTTGCTGTTGCCATCAGAAAGCATTCATCGAAGACCTGTCCGTTGATTATTCCTCTTGCGGCTTTCAGAAGAATGTCATAGCCGACAATAAGGTAGGGGATGAGATAGAGGATGAATCTCAGAGCACCCTCTGCCGGGATGAAGTTCAGAATTATCATCAGCAATGCAGAAAGCACGATGCGGATGAGCATGATTCTCTGTTTTCTGTTCATAACAGCCTCAGATAAAGACTTCAGCGTCTCTCTCGACTTTCCTGCAGTTGCTTCTTACATTCTTCATGACACTGTCTCTGTCAGCACCATCCTCGAATTCGACAATCATCTTCTGCATCATGAAATTAACTGTGCAGGCTTTGACCCCTTCTGTCTTGCATGCAGCAGCTTCCATCTTGTTTGCACATGCAGCGCAATCAACCTCGATATTGTAAGACTTCTTCATCTTCCCTCCATAACAATTAAACAAATGCTTAATTGTTGATTTGATGATATGTCTCTTATCTCATCATGTCAAGGAAAAAGAGTGGGAAATAGCATATTTACCGTAAAAGGCTGGAAAGCTATATTACATATAAAAGCTCAGGAGTCAACTATAAAGAATGAGAAAGTATAAGAAATATGAATCAGGATTTCTCCTCATACATTTCTCCTCTTGTCAGGAGGGTGAAGATGATCTTCGTGAGCTTGTTCATCACGGAAATCATAG
>CALXLB010000100.1 GCA_944389085.1 uncultured Spirochaetaceae bacterium | reverse complement strand
TTTGTTGCCCTGCCATCATCAGGCAAAGAGGCTTCCACACCGAACTCTGCTCTGATGATAACAGAACAGCCTCAATGCTATATCGTCATCCTGCTTTTAGCAACGCTGTGCAGATAGGAGTTTTTATGAAAAAGTTCAAGCTTTTCTTTGTCTTGCTGAGTGTATGCGCAGTAACTCTCAGTGCAGCCGCATCTGGAGATCCTGCATACAATCCAGCAACAGAACCTCGTCCGGAAGGAACTGGGGTTTTCGCATATGTACCGCGCGATGGTGTTCAGCATCCTGAAAGCGCAGTGGAGTTCAACAATATTCCAGTATTCACTGAAGAACCTGCAATTCTCGGAGAAAGTGTTTATAAGGGAATCAATGTTGCAACAGGTGCATCCGTGACAAAAGAGGATCTTCTCAAGGAAGATGTCATGGTTAGCATCACCGAGTATGGTGCTGAAGAAGGCTATGATTCAGATGCCGTGAAGAACACGGATGCCATCAATAAGGCAATTGCTGATCTTTCAGCTGCTGGCGGTGGTACAGTAGTTGTTCCTGACGGAATCTGGAAGATGTATACAATTGTTCTCCAGAGCAATGTGAACATCTATCTTGAACCAGAGGCAATCATTGTTGGTGCACGTCCTGGTATTGATGGCGGCAACTACCTTGAGCCAGAAGTCAATATTTACTTTGGCCTGCAGGATCATGGCCACTCATTCCTCCGCAATAGCATGGTCTATGGAAAGGAAGTCGAGAATGTCATGATTTACGGTGATGGCATGATTTCAGGCAGCTATGTAGACCAGAGAGGTTATACATATTTCACTGTTTCGAGAAGAGATCCTGCTAGCCCTGAAATGAGAACAGAACCAGGTTATGTAGGCAACTGGTATAATCCGGATGATATCGACAGCCTTGATGACCAGGGATGGCACTTCTTCCTTTATGAGCAGCCAATCTGGAACAACGCCAGCAAGGGTATTGCTCTCCTCGATAGCAAGAACATCGTCTTCTCCGATTTCGATATGAGAGAGGCTGGACATTTTGCTATCATCACGACAGGGTGCAGCAATGTTCTTTTCGAGAACATGGTCATCGATACAAACAGAGATGGTATGGATATCGATGGAACAAGCAATGTCACAGTACGCAACTGCTGGGTCAACGCTCCGCTCGATGATGCCATCTGTCTGAAGGCTTCCTTCGGCTCTGGCAGACTTGATATCACACAGAACGTACTCATCCATAACTGTGTAATCAGCGGTTATGATGCAGGTTCTGTCCTTGAAGCAACATTCTCAGAGAACAGACTTGAGTCTGCAGCTGATGATATCAGAGGAACAAACGGAAGACTTAAGCTTGGTACAGAGGCAACAGGTGGTTTTGACAGGGTCACAATCGCTAATGTTGTTTTCTCACACAGCGAAGGTATCAACCTTGAGTGTGTAGACTGCTCAAGCCTGACAAATATCATAGCAACAGATGTTTATATGACAGATGTTGTTGATTCTCCTGTTTATATCCAGATCGGAGATAGAGGCAGATATCCTGTCACAGGACAGCATACAACAGAGGAAGTCTATCCTGAGAATAGTGTGAGAAAGGACAATTCTGAATATGTTCTTCCTAATATTCCTGGTAAGTATCATACATTCCCTGCATATCGCTATGAGCCAGCTACAAACTACGAATGGTTCACTCTTGCTGACGGAAGCGAGTACAAGAGACCTGTTGCAGATGATCCTATCTATATCAACATGACAAATATCTATACTAATCCTGATACAGGAAAGCATTATAGCTATAAATGGGATGCTTCCAGAAATGAATATACAGTCAACTGGGGCAACCAGCTTACAGATCAGGAAATGTATGGTTATGGCAATGCTCTTGGTGGAGACTATGCAGTAGTCGAAGATGTCTATATCGGAAATCTCACTGCAGATGATGTCAACCCACGCTATCCGATTGAGGTCGCAGGTCTTGTAAGCAGCAAGGTACAGAATGTTACATTCGAGAATGTCACTGTTACATATCGTGGCGGTCTTACAATGGAAGATGCTGCAGAGCAGAGACAGATGAGAAGCACATGGACATTCACAGAAGATCATTCTCCTGTCTACTCACAGCAGTTTGGCTGGCTTGCAGCACAGGCTGGACTCCTGCCAAGAATGACATGGGATGCAGAGACTGGATCATGGGTAGAGAGCCCATACAACGTTCCAGAGCTTGTAAGAGATTATCCAGAGCCAGCACACTATGGAATTCTTCCTGCTTATGGTCTGTATGCACGCCACGTTGATGGTCTTAATCTGATTAACGTAAATCTTGGATACAGCTATCCGGATGAGAGACCTGCAGTAGTTCTCGATGATGTTGCCAATGTCTCCATCGATGCAGCTTCTGAATTCATGACAGAAGAGAGCGCTGATGTTGTGCTTGTCACAAATAACTTCAAGAGAAGGACAAATTATGAGTTCGTTCCAAACGAGCCATATATGACAACAACCGTCACAGGTGCTTCAATTGCTGATAACCATGATGTAGAGACAGTTACTGTCAATGCACCAGAGCCAGGAACTCCTGCTGATAGTCTTTACAGCTATCCGACAGATCCTCTGGCAGATGAAGCATTCGTTGAAGCATTCCTTGCTGAAGGACGCGAAGTCCCAAGAACTGTATGGAGACCATTCTTTGCTCCTCTCAAGGACAAGACAGCTGCAGCTGGAGAGACAGTAAGCTTCACAGTCGGTTACTACAATCCGGCAGATGCTACTGGAACAACATATCCTGTAGAGCTTACAGCAACAGCGCTTCCTGAAGGTGCTACATTCGCGGATGGTGTCTTCACATGGAACGTGCCAGCAGATGCACAGGGTGTCTACAGTGCAGTATTCACACTCTCTGATGGTCTGAGCACTGTCGATAAGACAGTTACAGTCACTGTTGAGTGATTCATAATCGCTGCGGCTGCTGAGAAGTAGCCGCACTCTCTCAGCCTTGGATGCTTCGGCATTCAGGGCTTTTTGTTTTAAGGTTTTGATCTTAAAAACGAAACAGCAGCATAACGACAGTGAATATGGGACAGTATTTATTCTGGCGAATCTTTCTGTGATATAGTTCTTGCCAATTCTTCGTGCACAGACTTGGTCCCTATCCACAAGTTGCGTGTCATATTCTCTCAGAAATTTTAAAAACTTTTATTATCAAAGCAGTCCTGATGTTGAGGAAATGGCCGTAATTGCCATCTAGAAGTTCTGACACAATGCTTGTTTTTTTCCGTATATGAGTATGAGAGAAAACTAAAGGAGGTCGTATGGCGGAGTGTCGTGAAATAGAACTTTGTATTAATCCTGTAGCTGTACCAAAGGAACGTGTTTTAGCTTCATTCAAAGCACTTGCCGAGATGAAGATAGAAGAGAATGGTGATTTTCTGGTTTATCATCATCTGGGTATGGATGAGGGTGGTATTTCATTTGCCTTATTTGATAATGGTGAATCATTGTTGATGTTTGAGACTTACACATTTGCTGAAATCAAGAGAGAATATGGATTTGGAAAGAAAAAGTTCATCTCTTTAGTGCATCAATGGTTTGATGATATGGATGTTGACTCTGCCTTTCAACAATTTCTGATTCCCTTCGAGGATGAGAACGGATGCCCAGGTTTCGTTGCACTCATGGGGCTGACCGGAGCAGAAGAGGAAATTGCCGGATATCTTGATGCCTTCGCGGAAATTCTTAAGCATTTTGCCAGTACTTTTGATGATTGGCTTGATTGTGAAGGATATACGCCTCGTAGTGGGTATTGACTTATCGCATACCGCTAATCAATAACTTCTGTTATTCTATATTAAACTCTGTTGCAAGGTCAGAGTTTTATGGAGAGAATATGGTGCAGCAAGATTATATTCCAATAGGGACGATGGCAAAACTCAACGGAACGACAGTCGTAACACTGCGCCATTATGACAGGCTTGGACTGCTGAAGCCGCAGTATGTTGATGAGGCAACCGGATACAGATATTACAGCATTCAGCAGAATGCCAGGCTGGATATGATTGAGTACATGAAAGAGCTTGGAATGAGCTTGAAGGAAATTACCTCCATACTGGAATCTGGAGATATCACGCTGATAGAAACGATGCTAGCAAAGAAGAATGAGCAGATTCACTCTCAGATCCGTGAACTCAAGCTACGCCATGACGCTGTTGAACGGACGATTGCAAGCATAGAAAGATACAGGAAATCTCCGGTGACAGGAACGATAGCCTTAGAGTATATAGATAGGCGATATATTTACTCAAAACCATGTTATCAGAACTTTTATGAAGGTGATATATCGTCATTTGAGAAGGTGCTGATCGATTTTCGTCATGGTTTGATTGAGGATGAGGTTCCACAGTTCCATACATACAATATTGGTACAAGTATCAAGAGAAATGATTTCTCTGCTGGCAAGTTGATTGCCAAGGATATTTTCATTTTCGCAGATCATCTTTTATCTTCTCTGGGCTTTGAAATGAAGGTCGTGGAAAGCGGGATGTATGCCTGTATATATACCGATAGCTATGATAATGAGATTGAGTATGCTCACAGATTGCTTGAGTTCTGCCACGAACATAATTACGTGATGGCGGGAGATTATATCTGCGAGATTCTTACTGAATTCACTGTTTTCGATGACACTCAGAGAGGAATGTTCCTGCGTCTGCAGGTACCTCTGGATTTCTCCTCAAAATTAGTTTGACTCTAATGCAACAGCAGACTTTATGCTGGACTAAAAGGAGACTCTCAATGGAAAAAATCAAAGTAGTTCAGTATGGCTGTGGTAAGATGAGCAGATATATCCTCCGATATCTTCATGAGCATGGTGCTCAGATTGTCGGAGCTATAGATTGCAATCCCGCAATCATAGGACAGGATGTTGGCGATTATGCAGGCCTTGGCGTAAAAACCGGTGTTCTTATTTCCGATGATGCGGATAAAGTACTGGATGAGTGCGATGCTGATGTTGCTGTCGTGACGCTTTTCTCTTTCATCTCTGATATCTATGATCACGTGGAGAAATGTGTGAGAAGGGGAATCAATGTCATCACAACCTGTGAAGAGGCTATATATCCCTGGACCACAGCAGCTGCTGCAATCAATAAGCTTGATGCGTTTGCAAAGGAAACAGGATGCACGATTACAGGCTCAGGCATGCAGGATACATTCTGGATCAATATGGTCGGTCTTGTTGCAGGATCATGCAATAGAATCCAGAAGATCAAGGGAGCTTATTCATATAATGTAGAAGATTATGGACTTGCTCTTGCTAATGCCCATGGCTGTGATCTCTCTCCGGAGGAATTCGAGGAGAAGATTGCCCATCCTGCAGAATTCGAACCTTCTTATGCATGGAATGCAAGCGAGGCAATCTGCAGCAAGCTTGGTCTTACAATCAAATCAATAGAACAGAAACATGTTCCATATATTGTCGATCATGATGTCTATAGTGAGACTCTGAGCAGAACAATCAAAGCCGGCCGCTGTATCGGTATGTCGGCTGTTGTGACCATTGAGACACTGCAGGGAATCACGATTGAGGAGGAGACTATAGGAAAAGTCTATGGACCCGACGATGGTGATATGTGTGACTGGTGGATTACAGGTGAGCCTGATACAGAATTCCATGTCATCAAGCCTGCCACCGTGGAGCATACATGTGCGACTATTGTCAATCGTATTCCTTCTCTTCTGATGGCACCAGCTGGTTATGTTACCAGCGAAAAGCTTGAGGAGATCCAGTATCTGACATATCCGATGGAATACTATTGCTGATTGCAGAAAGCTTATTCAGGGCCGGGACAGATGTTCTGGTCCTTTACTGTAAGCTGAAAAATTATTGCTTATTTTATATAACTGCTGGAATTTATTTTTATAATTCTTTTTACAATAATTAATTGTAAGGTTTAAGTATAAATTGCCATCTCCAATCTTTGTTTGACAGCTCCTTATAGTGCAGTTAGAATGACGCTATAACTCTTAAAGGAGAATCTCAGATGAAGAAAACTCTTGCTGTTCTGCTGATGGCAGTACTTGCTTTGTCAGTTTTTGCATCCGGTGCGGAAGAAACTGCAGCTGAAGGCCAGCTTATGCTCGGAATGGTCACCGATTCAGGAACCATAGATGACCGCTCATTCAACCAGGGAACATATGAAGGCGTGAAGAAAGCCGCTGATGAGCTTGGTCTCCAGTGTGTTTACCTCAGACCTTCCGGAACGACAACAACGGATTATCTGACAGCTATTTCCGATCTCTATGACAATGGCTACAGATTCATCGCATGCCCGGGATATCTTTTCGCTGAAGCTGTTGCTCAGGCACAGGAGATGTATCCGGATCTCATGCTCATCATCATCGATGACGCACTTGCTGCAGGTATCGGTCCGAATACAGTTGCTATCACATTCAAGGAGCAGGAGTCCGGTTTCATGGCAGGTCTTGCTACAGCACTTAAGCTCCAGACAGGTGATGTAGGCTTTGTCGGCGGTCTTGAGATTCCAGCTGTACAGAAGTTCAACTGGGGTTTTCAGCAGGGTGTCACATATGCAAACGAGAACTATGGAACAACTGTGAACATGGATCCATCCAACTTTGTCTATCAGGGATCCTTTGCAGATCTTGCCGGTGGTCAGCAGCTTGCTGTTGCTATGTATGACAAAGGCGTAGATGCTATTTTCGCAGCAGCTGGCGGAACAGGTGTCGGTGTTATCAATGAAGCTAAGAACCGCCGTCTCGCTGGAGAGGATGTGTGGGCTGTTGGCGTTGACGTAGACCAGTATTCTGTCGGTGATATGGGCAATGGTGAATCCTGTATTCTCACATCTGCTATGAAGGATGTAACAGGAGTTGCATATGATCAGGCAGTGGCTGCTGCTACAGGTACATTCAAGGGTGGACAGCATCTTATCCTTGGTGTTGCAGATGACAGAGCAGGTATTCCTGCTACAAATCCTAATCTGACACCTGAAATCGAAGAAGAGGTTGCTTCCGTTGCTGCTTTGATCAAGGACGGATCCCTTGTTGTTCAGGATACAGCCGATGGTCTTATCCCCTGACGCTTAAAAAGACTCTTTTATGGGGCCGCCTGGGATAGTGGGCGGCCTTATTAGACAGAAGGGAGATCGCATTGAGCTATGTAATTGAAATGCTTGGAATCCGTAAGGAATTTCCCGGAATCGTGGCAAACGACGATATTACACTGCAGGTTGAAGAAGGTGAGATTCATGCAGTTCTCGGAGAAAACGGTGCTGGTAAATCAACACTGATGAGTATCCTTTTCGGTCTTTATCATGCTGATAAGGGCATTATCAAAGTCAGGGGCAGGGAAGTTAATATAAAGAGCCCTAATGATGCATTTGACCTGGGAATCGGAATGGTTCATCAGCACTTTCAGCTCGTACATAATTTTACTGTTGCTGAAAATATCATCATGGGAAAAGAGGGTGGCTTTGTTTATGATATAAAGAAAGCCTCCAGAAGAATAAAAGAGATATCTGAGCGCTATGGGCTTTCAATTGAGCCGGATATGGTGATTGAGGATATAACAGTGGGAATGCAGCAGCGCGTTGAGATTCTCAAGATGCTTTACCGCGATGCTGATATCCTCATATTCGATGAACCGACTGCTGTGCTGACACCTCAGGAAATCGATGAATTGATGCAGATCATGCGTAATCTCGCAGCAGAGGGAAAATCTATCATACTCATCACTCATAAGCTTGATGAGATTAAAGCAGTAGCTGATCGCTGTACTATCATCCGCAGAGGAAAGCTGATTGGTGCGGTAGATGTTGCGACTACATCCGTTGAAGAAATGGCAGCTGCCATGGTCGGACGTCCAGTGTCCTTTAAAGTGGACAAAGATATTGCAAAGCCAGGAAAGCCTGTACTTGAGGTTAGGAATCTTTCAGTTATGAATAGTAAGAAGGTCCTTGGTGTAAAGGATTTCTCTCTTACTGTCAGATCAGGAGAGATTGTAGGTATTGCCGGTGTTGATGGCAATGGCCAGACGGAATTGGTGGAAGCTATTGCAGGACTGAGAAAATGTGAGAGCGGAAGCATAATCTTCAATGGCCGTGACATAACGGATGCTGATATTGCAGAGCGTAATGCCATGGGACTTGGACATATTCCGGAAGATCGGCAGAAACGAGGCCTGATTCTCAATGAGCCGCTGACGGCAAATATGGTAATAAAGAAATTTACAGAATCTCCGTTCTCCCATCATGGGATCCTTGATTATCAGGAGATCAGGAAATATTCAGCTTCCATCATTGATAAATTCGATGTCAGAAGCGGAGAAGGTGTGGATTCACTGGCAGGAAAGCTCTCTGGAGGAAATCAGCAGAAAGCAATCATCGGCAGGGAAATCACAGCAGATCCAGACCTGCTTATCGCAGTGCAGCCGACCCGTGGTCTCGATGTCGGTGCAATTGAGTTTATACACAAGCAGCTTGTCGATGAACGTGACAGGGGCAAAGCCGTGCTGCTTGTTTCGTTTGAGCTTGATGAGATTTTCAATCTGTCAGACAGGATTGCGGTAATTTCCGGAGGAGAGCTTATCGATATCGTAGAGACATCTTCAACCGATGAACATGAAATCGGTCTGATGATGGCTGGTATCAGGAGGGGATGAGATGAAGGGAAAAAACAATGGGAAACCTCTTGAAGCAAGGAAAGCCTCTCCGCTGGTGGTATCGCTTTCTGCAGTCTTCCTTGGAATTGTAGCCGGCTGCGTTTTTATCTTATGTATCGGGAAGAACCCTTTCGCTGGTTTTGAGAGAATTCTTTTCGGTGCGCTTTCAAATACCAGGCGTATAGGAAATACGCTGGGAATGTCCACTCAGCTTATTCTGATCGGGCTTTCTGTGGCTTTTGCTTTCAAGACGGGGCTCTTCAATATCGGGGCATCCGGGCAGATGCTCATGGGTGGTATAACAGGATCAATCCTGGCTTATTATCTGCCGATGGATATGCCAAGGTTCATCTATCTTCCGATAATAATCATTGCAGCCATGCTTGCCGGTGCCTTCTGGGGATTTATCTCAGGATTTCTGAAAGCGAAATTCAATGTTCATGAAGTTGTATCGACAATCATGCTCAACTGGATTGCCTATTGGATCTGCTATGATTTCATACCACGGTTTATCATAGATCCTACGATTTCCGTAAAATCAAAACCGATTGAGACTGTGCATACGCTCCGGGCAGACTGGCTGACTGAACTTACGGGTTTTTCAACTTTGAATTATGGCTTTCTCCTTTCCATCATCATGTGTGTGATAGTCTGGTTCATACTGCAGAAGACAACACTTGGCTTTAATCTCAAAGCTGTCGGATCAAACAGATTCTGTGCCGAATATGCAGGTATAAAGGTTAACAGGTCGATTATGGTATCCATGGCGATTGCGGGAGCTCTGGCCAGTCTTGGCGGACTTACTTATTATTGCGGATACTCGAATATCATGGAGATGGGAAAGATGCCGAATGAAGGTTTTGACGGTATCGCCGTTGCTCTTCTGGGTAACTGTTCTCCTGTCGGGATTTTCTTTTCTGCGATTTTCTTCGGTATTCTGAAAATGGGGAGAGGATCGCTGGCTGCAACCGGTATCCCGACAGAGATTGCTGATACAATCATTGCCACAATCATTTATTTTACGGCAACTAATGTGATTCTTGCTTCTTTCTGGAACGGAATCTTCCATCGTAGTTTTTCGAGGAAGGAGGACGCGGTATTGGCATATATGAAATCCCGGAACGATAATACGCCAGTAGAAAAGCTGACGAAAGAAGAATTCAGATTATATGCCAAAGAAGGCAAGGCACTTGCAAAAGCGGAGAAGGAGGGGAAGTGATGGGTTTCTGGAGTGTTCTTACAAGCATAATACCATCGGCTATTGCATACACTATCCCTATTCTGATGGGAGCTCTCGGGGGATTGTATTCGGAACGTTCCGGCGTGACGAACCTATGTATTGAGGGCTTGATGCTTTTCGGGGTTTTCTCGGCAGCTGCGACTATTGTCAAATTGCAGGCAATCCCTGGTTTCAGTTTCACATTGGCTATTGTAATCGGTATTGCTGTCGCGATGATTGCATCTACGCTTCTCTCGCTTCTGCATGCTTTTGCTGCCATCAACCTGAAAGCTAATCAGGTTATATCAGGAACTGCTATAAACATGCTTTCCACAGCTGTTTCGTTATTTCTGGCTCAGACAATCACGGGAAGCGGAAACATCACTATCGTACGTGCAATCGTACGTCAGAATGTGCCTGTCCTTTCGAAAATCCCTCTATTGGGACCGTTGTTTTTCACCAGTACCTATTGGACTACCTGGGTATGTCTTTTCATCTGGGCATTATCCTGGTTCCTGCTTTATAAGACATCATTCGGGTTGAGACTGCGCGCCTGTGGTGAGCATCCATCCGCTGTAGCTTCTGCAGGTGTGAATGTTCATAGGATGAGATACATCGGTGTTATGCTGTCCGGTTTCCTTTCTGGATTGGGAGGAGCATGCATACTTGTCACATACGCAGGTGAATATAATGCAGGAAGCGGTATCAATGGCTTGGGATTCCTGGCAATTGCAGCTTTGATCTTCGGACAGTGGAAACCTCTGGGGATTCTGGGATCCACATTCTTCTTCGGGCTCTGTATGACTATTGCCAATATGGGAAAAGTCTTCCCGGTCTTCCAGAATATTCCAACAGGTTATCTGGGGATGTTCCCCTATGTTGCTACACTTATCGCACTTATTTTCTCCAGCCGGAAGAGCGCAGCCCCTCTGGCCTCTGGAGAGCCATTTTAGGAGATTTATATGGATTTAATGGAAAAACTTCACGCATCAAGCGATTATATCGCATCGAAACTTGAAGGCAGAAAGCCTGCCATCGGCTTGATTCTTGGTTCTGGATTGGGAGATCTGGCAGATACTCTGCAGAATGCAGTCATCATTGATTATCATGAGATTCCTTATTTCCCTGTCTCAACTGTTGAAGGACATAAGGGCAGGCTTGTTATCGGAGAGCTGGAAGGAAAGACAGTACTTTGCATGCAGGGACGTTTCCATTATTACGAAGGCTATTCGATGGATGAAGTTGTATATCCGGTAAGAACCATGAAGATGCTGGGAATAAATGCGTTATTTCTCACAAATGCTGCCGGATGTGTGAATAAGGACTGGAATACAGGAGATCTGATGCTGATCGAGGATCAGATAAAGCTTATTGCTGACAATCCGCTTCGTGGCAAGAACCCAGATGAGCTTGGCCTCCGCTTCTTTGATATGACTCAGGCATATGACAAGGATCTCCTTACAATGGCAGAGAAAGCCGCTGACGACATCGGTATTGCTGTCAGGAAAGGTGTTTACATGCTGTTCACAGGTCCATCCTTTGAAACTCCTGCAGAAGTGAGATTTGCCCGTCTTGCTGGTGCAGATGCTGTCGGTATGTCGACAGTTCCCGAGGCTATCGCAGCTTCCCATATGAGAATGCATACAATCGGTATCAGCTGTCTTACGAATATGGCGGCCGGAATTCTTGATCAGCCTCTTAATCATGAGGAAGTTCTCGAAACCGGGGAGAGAGTCAAAAAGACATTTACAGCTTTGGTAAAGGAGATTGTGAAGAGATGGCCAGAGGAGAAGCTCTGAGAATCATTGAACGTCTTGGTCTTGAACCACTTGAAGGAGAAGGCGGATATTTCCGCTTTCTCAGCAAGTTCGGTGATGGCGCTGGTTCTATTTATTATCTGATTACGGAGGATTCTTTCTCTTCTCTTCATCTTCTGGATGATGATGAGATCTGGTTCTTTCTTGAAGGCGGAGAAGCCGAACAGATAATCTTTGACGGTGAGAAGAAGGAGAGAAGAGTCCTTTCGCCATCATCTCGTTTTTCACTTGTTCCTGGAGGCTTCTGGCAGGAGACTAAGCTTGTCAGTGGTGAGTATGCGCTCTTCTCTACAGTGATGAGTCCGGCTTATCGTGATGAGATTTATCATGCTCCTGATAGTGATGTGCTGAAAGCGTTTGGAGAATCTTCTGTTCAGAATCCGGTTTGACGCTTTTAATGGCGCTGAAATCTAAAGTCCTGAAGAAGGAAGAGGCAAGGTACTTCTGGACATGGATGCGGCTCTCATTAGTCATGGAGAAAAATTGATTCCTGCTTCACAAAAGGGGAATACTTCATAATAATGTAGCTGATTATGAAGATTCTCTGCGTATCGGATACAACAGATACTTTGATTTATTCATCTGTTGCCCCTGATCTTTACAGGGATGTGGATTTCGTCATCTCTGCAGGGGATCTTCCGCTCAGGTATTATGATTATATCCAGACGATGCTCCGTAAGGATGTCTGGTATGTCTATGGTAATCATAATCTTGAGGAATTCGGCCGTATGATGCGCCGGTCTTCTGGATTAGATGTGTATTTGCCATCTTCGCCACATGGTTCGATGCCTCTTTTCGGAGGTTGCTTTGTGGATGGCAAGTGTGTCTACGATAAGCAGCATGATCTCATCATCATGGGACTTGGCGGTTCCATGCTTTATAACTATGGCGATAGCCAGTATACGGAAAAACAGATGCAAAGGAGAATCAATAAGCTTGTTCCTCGTCTTATGTATAACAAAAAGCGATATGGACGAGCTGTTGATATCCTCATTACTCATGCACCTCCTCGTGGTATGGGCGATGGTGTGGATCTCTGTCATAAAGGGTTTGAATGCTTTCTGCAGTTCATGGAAAAATACAGGCCGAAGTATCTTCTGCATGGGCACGTGCATCTTGATGATATCAACGCACCGCGCCTTTCTGAGTACTGCGATACGAAAGTAATCAATATCTACAAGAATTACATCCTTGAGGATGATACTTTAGGAAAGAGCTATGGCAATTGATTCAACCGCTTTGGAAGATTTTTCGCGGGCTAAGCGTAAAGCTAAGTTTCAGGGCCTTCTTTCGGCTTTAACATGGAAGAACAATGAGCTGATGTCACTGTATGAAGTAACATCCATCATCAAGCCGAAATCTGAGACATATCTTGGTATGCGTACTATTCCTGTGAAGAAAATCATCGGATCGGAAGGCCGCTACCATGATTTCTCTTCTGCCTTTTTCCCGAAGAGAGAGATGTTGCGGAACAGATGGTGCAGTATAGATTCTGCTTTGATGAATGATGTGATCCTTCCGCCGATTTCCGTGTACAGTCTTGGGGGGTATTATTTTGTACGGGATGGTAATCACAGGGTTTCCGTTGCAAAATCCCAGGGTGTTGAATTCATCGATGCGGAGGTTGTTGAGCTTGATACGGAGATTCCTATTCACCCTGGCATGTCGATGAAGGAATTGAAGGATAAGGTCGTCGACTATGAAAGAAATATGTTTATCGCTCAGTATAAGCCATCATATCTTCCAATGGGCGATATCGTATTCACGACTCCTGGGTCATATCCGGAGATGGTGAATCATATTCTTGTTCATAAGTATTATATAAATCAGGATGTCGACCATGAGATCTCTTTCGAGGAAGCCGCAAGAAGCTGGTATGAGAATGTTTATTCCCCGATAGTCCAGGAAATCAGGGCAGAGCATCTGCTTGCTGCTTTTCCCGGCCAGTCTGAAGGTGACATGTATATGTGGATTGTCAGACGCTGGGATGAGTATAAGAAAGAGCAGGGCAATAATAACATGAGTGCAGCGGAAGCTGTCCGTAAAGCAGGAAAAGAGCGGGGGAAGGATGTCTTCCACCGCCTTGAACGCTATATGTCTTATTATCTGAAGAAGCTGTCAAAGTCCTAAGTCCGGCAGCGAAGCCATTTCTGCAAGCTTTTCAGCGATTATATCTATGCTGTCGGATGGCCGTTGCGGCATCATCTCATTTTCGAGATGGATATACGGTTCAAATGGAACAGGGGAGAGCT
Source organism: uncultured Spirochaetaceae bacterium (assembly GCA_944389085.1). Taxonomy (GTDB): domain Bacteria; phylum Spirochaetota; class Spirochaetia; order Sphaerochaetales; family Sphaerochaetaceae; genus Ornithospirochaeta. The sequence continues at coordinate 28,182 of CALXLB010000100.1, read as the reverse complement.
TCATCATCTCTGCCCATCTGTAGAGGCCGGAGACAGCTCTCAGGCCATCGTTTTCGTCGATTGTCGTAGAAGCGTAAGCATAGAATTTCTTCCCTTCAAGCGAGGATCTGAGGAACTGATTCCATGTGGAATCCAGAAAAGCCTTCATTTCAGCTGTTGGCATGCCGAACCGTGATGGTGTTCCGATAATAATCAGATCCGCAGAACTGAGTTTCTCAGGAGTTGCTTCCGGCAATGCGGTTATTTCCTCATAGTATTCAATCACTTCTGTTCTTTCATTTGCCGCAAGATGCAGGTCGGGATCGGATACGCAGTAAATCCGCGCATCCATACCCCGGGCTTTCAGTTTTTCAGCAAAAGTGTCTGCTATCAGATAAAGGTTCCCTGAAATGGAGTGGATTATGATATTGGCACGCATAGTGTCCTCCTCCTTTGATTATATCTCAAACTGAGAACAAACGGGGAAATGCTTATTTTCTGCTTGCACTGCCAAGTGTCATAGTGCCTTCCTGGCTTTCAGTGCTTATGCTTTTGCTGAAGAATTTCGGCATAGTACTGACAAGGCCATCTGTCGTATACACTTCATCCTTTGCCGTCAGGGGTAGTTTTACTTCTCTTCCTGTTGCTGCAGAAAGATAGAAGGCATCGATGAATTCTGTTGCCCTTCTGCCGTCTTCTGCTGTCGCATCTGGCTCTGTTCCATTCTCTACGGCATCGATGAAGAGCGATACAGCCGCATCATGGCCTTCTTTGTCTTCTGCCGGTATGGAAGAGAAGATCCGCATCAGCTCTTCTTCTGCTTCCTTATCCTCCTCTGGATATCCATTTGGCTGTGGTTTTTTGACACTGACACTCCATTGAGGAAGCGTGAAAGCTGCTTTCTCGCACTGGAATCTGAAGCCCTGGAATTCATCCATGTCACAAAGAGAGGATGTGAAGGAGCCTAATGCAGATGGAAAACGCATTACAGCCATTCCCATATCTTCCGTTTCGCTGTTTGTGTGCTTTCTGTTGTCCATGATGGCATAGATAGATGAGGGAAGGGTGCCCATGAACCAAAGAAGCATATCAACCTGATGCACTCCCTGGCTTGTCAGGCAACCACCGCCTTCGCTTCTCCATGTTCCCCTCCAATACAGATTATGGTAATTAGCGCCCCGGAACCAATGTGATGTGACATCAACGGAGAGAATCCTGCCGAAACAGCCATCAAGAAGCATCTTTTTTGCTCTCTGGATAGCAGTATAGTATCTATTCTGGAAGATAATCCCGAGTTTCTTTCCGCTTTCATCCCTTGCTTTGATCATTCTGTCTTCTTCTTCGAGTGTTAGTGCCATCGGCTTTTCGAGAAGCACATGTTTTCCGCTTCTGAGGAATGCTGATGTGACTTCTTCATGCAGGGCGGGAGGAAGAGCAATTGAGACGATATCGATATCATCTCTGTCAAGAAGAGTATGCCAGTCATCCGTAATGGTGATATCCTTCCCTTTTTCTCCCAGAGAAGAGGCAAGAGATGTACATTTTGACAATGTACGAGAACAAAGTGCCTTAATCCGGCAGCGGTCATCATTGAGAAAGGCACTCAGATGTGTTTTTCCGATTCCGCCAGTTCCTATGATTGCTATATTGTGCATTTTTCTCCTCCATCAGCAGAATGCCGTATAAATACCATCTGCTTCCGCAATATGTACTTTTCTTGAATAAAGATCAGAGAGTATATCTTCTTTCAGGGTCTCTTCCTTGCTTCCTTCCATTACGATCTTACCGTCTTTCATCAGTATGATTCTGTCTATTGTCTGGATGATTTCGGAAAGTTCATGAGTCACCATTACGATAGTCCTGTTGGTTGTCGCGTAGTTTGAAATGGTTGTCCTCAGATCAGCCCGCGACGGGAAATCCAAGCCTGATGCAGCTTCATCAAGAAGCAATATGGATGGTTCTGTGATTGCAGCTCTCGCAAGAAGGACTCTTCGCATCTCCCCAGTAGAAAGCGTATTCATCGTCCTGTCTTTCTTGTCCAGCATAGAAACCTTTTCCAGCTCTCTGTCGGCTTTTTCCCAATCCATCGGATCTATTTCATGATGGAAGTCAAAACCAAGAGAAGCATGCAAACCGGAGGCTACAATCTCACGGGCTGTATAAGTCGTACGGAAGAAATCATCCTGTCCAGGAGAGACATGCCCGATTTTTTTCCTCAACTCAGAGATAATCCATCTTTCCTCTCCGAAAAGAGATGATTTATACCGGTCAGTTGCCAGCGGATGAATACGCCGGTCGATGACATCGACAAGCGTGGATTTTCCTGCTCCGTTCGGTCCGATAATAGCAAGACGCTCTCCGATTTCTGCTTTTACAGAGACGTCGGAGAGTATATATTTACCGTCCCGTCTGACATCTGCATGCTCGATGCTGAAAGCTTCCATGCTTCGATGATAATCCAATCACAGGTGTAGTTCTACTTCTCTGTAAAAAAAGTGTTAATGCCTTGTTAATAATTTACTGAAATTTACTAAAATGGTTGACTCTCATATTTTATCCATAGTCTAATGAGATGGGAGGCAGAATGGCTGGAATCAGAGATATCGCTGAAAAGTGCGGTGTCAGCGAAGCTGCAGTTTCTAGGATTCTCAATTGCGACCCATCTCTTTCTGTAACGATGGCTGTACGCAGAAGTGTGGAGGCAGAAGCAGCAAGAATCGGGTATAAGACCCCCAGACAGAGGAAAGCTCATCCCTTGCAGGTCTCGCTTGTGCTTGCTCCTGTTGATAAACCTGGTTTTGAAGAAAGGCTTCTGGAGTATTTGCAGCCGATTGCGGCAGAAGCAGGGATTGCTCTTTCGCTTTCTGCCGGAGGAAAATGCACAGATGCGCTGATAGCTCTTGGAGAATTCACAGCAGAGGAGATTTCTTATTTCAAAAACATCGCAAAAGAGCTTTTGTTCATCAATAACCTCGGCCTTGAATACTCCTATGACTCCATCATGATTGATTACAGCAATGCAGAGAAACAGGTCCTCGACTATTTTCTTTCCAAGGGTATAAGGAATATAGGATATGTCGGGGGCGTATTCCATCGCACAGCTTCTGTCATAGGTGTGCGCCGTATGGAAGAATTCAGGAAACTTCTTTCAGATAACAGCTTGTTTAATGAAAAATGGTTCAGTATTGGGCAGATGAGTAGCGAATCAGGTTATCGTATGGTAATGGATATGGCTACATTGCCAGATGGTATATTCATCTCTGATCCAGATACAGCAGAAGGTGTGTTCAGAGCTCTGGAAGAGAGAGGCGTGGCTGTGGAGACGGTCACATATAATAATTTCTTCCCATCTGCTGTATCCCATGGAACAGAGCTGAGGATATTCACGCTTGATGTCTGGCGTACCGCGTTCAGACTTCTGACAGAGAAAGTAAAAGGTGAAAGAGAACAGAGCTTCAGGGTATTCTGTCCGGCTTGCCTTTACTAAATAACAGCTTCATGGAAGCAAGGAGATCCAAATGAAGAAGGCTTTACTGGTCGTTGCTGTTGCGCTTATGTCGCTCAGCCTGTTTGCACAGGGCAGTCAGGAGGCTGCTGTGTCGGAATCAGGAAACACAATCATTCCTGAGCTCAGAATCATGTATGTTCCTTCCCGCGAGCCAAGCGAGATCATTATGGTCACAGAGCCACTGAAGAACCTGCTGACAGAGGAACTTGCAACACTTGGATATGATGTTGAGAAGGTCACCATTTCAGTCGGAACGAACTATGAGGCTGTTGGAATCGCACTTTCCGCTGGAACTGCTGATATTGCAGTGGGTATGCCTGCTAATACATACATTCTCTATGAAGATGGCTGCGATGTCATTCTTACAGCAACGCGTGATGGACTTTCAGTCGATAGCGATGATCCAAGAGACTGGAATAACAATGAGCCTATTACAGCAAGCCAGGATCAGGCTGTAGGATACCGTGCTCTTATCATTGCAGGTCCTTCTGCAAAGGGACAGGAGCTGACAGCAAAAGTCAATGCAGGCGAGGCTCTTACATGGGATGATCTCAACAGCGCTAACTGGGCTGTCATGAGCTCGACAAGCTCTGCTGGTTATGTCTATCCGACAATCTGGCTCATGAATAATTATGATGGAAAGACTATTGGAGATCTGCAGCATACTGTCCAGGTTGATTCATATCCATCAGCATTTGCTCGTCTTGCTTCCGGACAGGTTGATGTACTCTGTACTTTCGCAGATGCAAGAAGAGACTATGAGGATGATTGGACATCTACATTCGGACGCACTGCAGATATCTGGAGTGAGACGGACCTGATTGGCGTTACTCCGATGATTTACAATGATACGGTCTGTGTTTCCAAGACAAGCAAGACTATTACACCGGAGTTTGTAGAAGCTCTGCAGACAGCATTCATGAATCTGAATAAGACAGAGGAAGGAAAGGCTGTTATTGCGATCTACAGCCATACAGGCTATCTCCCGGCAGTCTCTTCTGATTATGACAATGAGAGAGTCGCTCAGGAGATTATGAGGAATACAGGAGTATAAAGGTTCGAAGGAGAGGGTTTTTCCCTCTCCTTTTCCGGATGGTGGAAGATGATAATTTTCAAAGATGTGACGAAGGTATACCCGAATGGAACAGTCGGGCTTAAGGATGTGAATCTCACAATAGAAGATGGTGAGTTTGTGGCTGTAATCGGGCTTTCTGGTGCTGGTAAGTCGACTCTGATCAGAGCAATCAACAAGATGCATCCGATTTCAACAGGTACGCTTACAGTGGATGGTACTGATGTCAGCAAGCTTACTGGGAAAAGCCTTAGAAAACTGAGAAGAAAGATAGGGATGATCTTCCAGTCTTTCAATCTCGTCACACGTACTACTGTAATAAGAAATGTTCTTACAGCTTTTGTACCTGATCTTCCTCTCTGGAGACGTGTTCTGGGAATATTCCCGAAGAAGATGAGGCTTGAGGCACTTGAGGCGCTTGATAAAGTCGGTATCCTGGAAAAGGCATATACCAGAGTCGATCAGCTTTCAGGCGGACAGCAGCAGAGAGTTGCGCTTGCCCGTACTCTGGCACAGAACCCATCGATAATACTGGCAGATGAACCGGTAGCTGCACTGGATCCTGTCACTGCTAAGGTTGTTATGGATGACTTCAGGAATATTAACAAGAACATGGGTATAACTGTTCTGATAAATATTCATCACGTCGAACTGGCTCTGGAATACTGCGACAGAGTTGTCGGTATAAGGGCGGGACAGGTGGTGTTTGATGGTCCGTCATCAGCTGTCGATAAGACTGTTCTTGCATCAATTTATGGTGAGAAAAACGATGAAGCAATCTGATACTCCAAAACTTTATGACAGGATTTTCAAGCCTAGGAAATACACACTTGAAAATGGTAAGACTGTCAATGAGCGCCATTCCAGGCTTCCTCTTGTTCTTATTCTGCTGCTGGCAGCAGTTATTGTCTCAGGGGAGGTCACAGGCTTCAGTATTACAACTCTTCTGGGACGATTGAATTATTTCTTTGTGATGCTCTTTGATATGTTCCCTCCTGATTGGGCGTATATGAAAGATGTCTGGTCTCCACTTTGGGATACAATCAAGATGAGTCTTCTTGGTTCTGTTATCGGTGCGCTTCTTTGTATTCCAGCTGCTGTGCTTTCCAGCAGTAATCTGATCAGAAATAGAGCAGTGACCGCATTCTTCAAATTCTTCTTCTCTGTTGTCAGAACTCTTCCTACACTGGTTGTCGCTCTGATTGCGACCTATATCTTCGGCTTGGGAACATTTGCAGGTACAGTCGCTATTGCGGTCTTCACATTCGCATATTGCGGTAAGATTCTCTATGAGCAGATCGAGACTGTAGATATGGGTGCACATGAAGCTCTGGAGGCACTTGGTATTGGCAAGCTTTCCGCAATCCGCTACTCTGTCTGGCCGCAGGTACTGCCTTCTTTTCTCTCAACTGTGCTTTTCTGCTTTGAAGGAAATGTCCGTTATGCCTCGATTCTTGGTTATGTAGGTGCTGGTGGATTGGGTCTGATCCTCAATGAGAAAATCGGCTGGAGAGAGTATCCAAGGGTCGGTATGATCCTTATCGCCCTTTTCGTAGCTGTTGTTGCTATCGAATCTCTCAGTTCCTGGCTCAGAAGCAAGCTTACGTGAGGGGGATTGTATGAATGATATAAAACTTACACCTGCTGAGATGCTTTCAAAGGAACCCAGAAAGTGGATCACGACGCTTCTGGCAGTTCTGGTTACAGTAATGATTCTTGCCTGGTCAGGAAGCGCACTGGAATCTAATTCAACAGGAGGTTCTGGTCTTTCTGTTGCGAAAGGTATCTTTCTGGGAATCCTCCATCCTACAGCTTCCATGCTTTTCACGTTAGGCACTAATGGTGTTCCATATCTTCTTCTTGAGACGATGTGTATTGCATTTTTAGGAACTCTTGTAGGTGCTGTGATATCAATTCCGCTGGCATTCTTGGGAGCTGGGAATATAGTGCCGAAGCCGATTGCCATTGTCTGCCGTGTGATTGTCATGGCAATCCGTACAATCCCTTCCTTTGTTTATGGCCTTATGTTCATCATGGTCACAGGACCAGGAGCCTTTGCGGGACTTCTGACAATGTCTGTCTGCTCTATAGGCATGCTGTCGAAGATGTTCATCGAGACGATTGAGGACCTGGACAGAGGAATTCTTGAGTCTCTTTCAGCTGCTGGCTGCACGGTTTTCGATAAAATCCGGTATGGAATCATTCCCCAGCTGATGCCATCCTTTGCTTCGACTCTGATTTATCGATTTGATATGAATCTCCGCGATGCGACAGTCCTTGGTATTGTCGGTGCTGGAGGAATCGGTGCTCCGCTCATCTTTGCGATGAACTCTTACAGATGGAATGATGTTGGTGCAATCCTTCTGGGGCTGGTGATTCTTGTTCTCATAGTAGAATGGATTTCATCGAAGCTCCGGACTGCTCTGATGAAGGGATGATATGGCTGAAATCTGGTTTACAAGTGATACTCATTCCTATCTCTACCCGACGGATTATATCTCTGAAGAAAAGAAGGATATGGGCTATATTGCTCTTTCCTCTTCATTCACTCCTGGTTCAATTGTTGTGGATGGAGGAGATGTCCTGCAGGGGTCTCCTCTTATCCGCTATGAGATGAAGAATGGAATCAGACCATTTCTGGCTGCGGAAGTCTTCAATAGAACTGGCCTTGATATTTACGTACCAGGCAATCATGATTTCAATTTCGGATATGAGACACTCCGTTCCTTTTTCTCTTCTCTCAACGCGGAGAAACTCGCAGCCAATGTCATAGATGAAAGGGGAGAACTTGGTATAAGACGATATACGCTGATAGAAGCAGAAGATGGTATAAGGGTTCTTTTCGTTGGTGTAGTCACAGATTATGTGAATGTCTGGGAAGATGAGAAGAACCTGGAAGGATTGAAGATTACAGATTGTGTAGAAGCTGCCGAAACAGCTTTGCATGATGGCCTTGTCTTGCATCCTGATTATACAGTCTGCATCTATCATGGAGGATTCGGAGACGAAGAGGGGAAGATAAAGGAAAACAGAGGCTCTGAACTTGCATCTTTAGGTTTTGATATACTTCTTACTGGCCATCAGCATGCTATTATCGAACCAAAGCATATCGGGCGGACTTTGACACTTCAGGCTGGGGCCAAGGCAATGATGGGGGCTCATGTCATTCTCGGGAAAGATGGAAGTATCGATGCCTGTCTCGTGAAGACAGATTCTTCTCTTCCCCTGAAAAAGGAGATGGCAGAAATTCCTGCTAAGGAAGAGGAAGATGTTCTGGAGTCTCTCTCTGTTCCTGTCGGACGTGTTGATGGCTGCCTCGTTGACCTGTCAAAACTGGAGAGTGCTATCCATGGTTCTTCTCTGGCTGATTTCTTCAATGATGTACAGCTTGAATTCACAGGGGCTGATGTCTCAGCAGTCTCTCTTTTCAATGATCCGGTATCCCTTGGGCCTGTTGTGACGCTCGGAGATATCCTGTCTTCATACCCGTTTGCCAATACTCTTCTGAAAATCCGTCTGACGGGACGCATGCTGCGTCAGGCTATGGAACGCAGTGCAGGTTATTTCGATATCGAATCAGGGCGTGTCAGGATAAGCGATCGTTTCACAATCCCGAAAGAGGAACATTATAATTATGATTTCTACAGGGGAGTTTCCTATTCTTATGATATCAGCAAGCCACTGGGAGAACGTGTTGTGAGACTGGTATGGAATGGTATCGATCTGCTCTCTGCTCCTGATACTGAACTGACGATGGTACTCAATAGTTACCGGGCAACTGGCACCGGTGGGTATGGAATCTACCGTGCGGCGGAGGTCATTGAGCGGTACAGTCAGGATGTACAGGATCTCCTGATAGAACGTTTCTCTTCAGGACAGGATATCGCAATTCCTGAAAAGACAGATTTTCTGCTTATCAGATAAGTACAGGCAGGTTTTCCCTGCCTGCTTTACTCTCTGTTCTCATTCTGGAAGCTTCAGATCTCCCTCTTTTATCCATCCTTTGCGTCGCATTGGAAGTGCTATCAATACAGTCAGGATTGCAGGAAGAATGAAATGGACGATTGCGATTTCAGGAAGTGCTCCGGCTCCCATTTCTGCAACGGCATTGAACTGGCCGACAAGACCGCTTGTCCCCATGCCAGCTCCGGCTGCGTTGTTTGTCATCTTGAAAATACAAGTGGAGACCGGCCCTGTAATCATTGATGCAGCTGTCGGCGGTATCCATATTCTCCAGTTCTTCCAGATATTCGGTATCTGAAGCATTGAGGTTCCAAGCCCCTGGCTAATGAGACCTCCTACTCCGTTTTCACGGAAACTCATAAAGGCAAAGCCGATCATCTGCGCCGAGCATCCTGCACATGCTGCTCCTGCTGCAAGACCGGACAGCCCTAGGGAGATGCATATGGCTGCAGAACTTATAGGAAGCGTAAGCACCATGCCTACAATTGCTGATACGAGTATGCCCATAGGTAGCGGGTAAAGTGTCGTCAGGCGGTTTATCAAAGCACCGAGTGCAGTCATGAGTGCAGCTACAACTGGAGATATGAAGAGCCCTGTAAGTCCTCCTGTAAAAATAGTCAGCAGTGGCACGACTATGATGTCAGCTTTGGTTTTCCCTGTTATTAGTTTTCCGCATATGGCTCCGGCAAGAGCGGCTATACAGGCCCCTAATGGTTCTCCAGAAGCTATTGCAATCGCTCCTGATTCTGCAATTGTGATAGCACCACCTCCGATGGTTCCGGCTGTCGCCGCAGCGAAGAGTGCCAATCCTTTAGCTCCTATGCTGTATGCAACTCCGATTCCGATTGCAGGGCATGTGAGACATTGTGCCACCTGCCCGAAAGAAGCAAGCCATTCCAGACCTGTATATGTACCGATCTGCTTGATGATGAGGCCGATGATGAGGGAAGAGAATAATCCCTGTGCCATGCCGTTCAGCACCGAGACAATATAATCCCCGATGCCTTTTTTTGTGTTATCAGGCATAATCCTTACTCTCCGATATGAATGTTCGATTATTCTCGGATAGCAGGACATCGCAATACCCTTTTCAATATGGCGAAGGCTTCCGACAGTGCGATTATCTTAAATCAGACGATGTTGGTCAACTGTACTCTGGCCTATGTGTCAGAGCCTTCGAGAGGGGAGGAAGAACTACCAGGAGACTCAAAGTTAATTTCCCGTAAAAATTTTTTCGATTAATAGTGAAAAACTGTTTGATTTCCAGCTGAATCCATGCAACAATATTTCTAATGAAGGGAATCCTGATAGACCCAGCAGATTCCCGGATGGCTCTCATAACTGAAAAAATGGGAACAAGGAGGTTTGCCGCTGGTTTGCTCCAGCGGTGATTTTTTGCCCTTTTATCCTGCCTTGGATGTATAATCTTGCGTGGAGGAATTATGACAGAGATAAAAAAGATTGATGATAAGGTTTCGGAAGTCATCATTACAGCTTCCGATTACAGGGCATCAGTTTATACATATGGGGCAGTGCTCCATTCTTTTTCGCATTGCGATCATGATATCGTCCTTGGTTATGATGATTATAAAGATTATCTGACAGCTCCCGGGCATCTTGGAGAGGTCGTAGGACCTTTTGCCAACAGGATTGCAGGAGCTTCCTTTGTCATGGATGGCAAGCGTTATGAACTGGAGAAGAATAATGGAGAGAATAATCTTCATTCCGGATCCAAGAACTTCGGACAGAAATTCTGGAAGATAGATAGCTGGGATGATAATAGCGTGACTCTCTCTCTTGAATCTCCAGAATCTGGAGGTTTCCCTGGTTCTCACCATGCTGTCGTCAGATACAGTCTTTCTGCTGATGGAGCGCTCAGGCTTGAATATACAATCTCAAGTGAGCATAAATGCCCTGTGAATGTCACTAATCATGCATATTTCAATCTTAATGGGAAAGGGGATATCAGGAATCATCTTGCTATGATCAATGCTTCAGAATATCTGAAGACGGATTCCTCCCTCATTCCTGTCCAGAGATGCAGTGTAGAGAATACTGATTATGATTTCCGTTCTCCTGTTGCAATCGGAACACGTCATAATGGTGACTACGATACTTGCTTCATCTTCTCAGGCAAGAACAGGGCTGTAGTTGAAGGTGATGATTACAGCCTTGAAGTGACTACAGATCTGCCTGCCGTGCATTTCTATACTGCTTCTTCGCTCACGTCGCTTGTTCCTGGAAAAGGCGGCCGGAGGCTTGGTGCTTTTGATGGCTTTGCACTGGAGACGGAATTCTTCCCGGATTTCCCTAATCATGTTGATTATCCAGGCTGTTATACTGAAGCTGGAAAGCCGTTCTCCACATGGACGCAGTTCAGATTGATAAGGAAATGATTATGTAATTTGCAAGAAGAGTGACTGCACATATTGCAACCTCTCTTCTTTGCTGATAGAAATCACTGTCATGGGAAAGAAGCTTCTGCCGCTGCTGTTTATCTTCATATTCATCTTCTCTACCGCCTGTGTAACACAGAGCGGAAGTATCATAGAGCCTCGGGATCGTACTCAGTCGCTTCTGGAAGCTCTGGCAGAGAACCCGACAGGAAAGACAGAAGAAGTAAAAGCGGATGTTGTTTTGCCGACACCGGAAACTGTAAGGGATAGACAGGTAAAGGCTGATGATAGCATTGCTCGTCCTGCAGAAGCGGAAGAAACAGCAGCGGGAGAAGAAAGCGTGTCCCTGATAGAGAACGGGACTGGGGATGAAGGAAAAGATGCTCCTGTAATAGATGAGGCTGTGGCTGAGATTGCTCCTTCTGACACGACAGTGATTGAGTTCGATGAACTGGTGATTCCTTTTGTGTCTTCTGTGCCTGAAGCAGAAGCTGAAGGTATGGTTGTACCTGTTTCCGGCAGCGTCGAGAACACAGAACCCATGATATATCCGCCATATATTGAAGCACAGCATATGGCTGAACCGATGGCTCCCTGGATGGGGCAGCTGATGGCAATTCTGGTTGTTGTCATCATTCTGTTCACTGCTACATCAGCAATAAGAAGCGCATATAAAGCCCCTCTCTCAAAGGTTGTTTCAATCTCTATTGCATTGCTCCTGACAGCACTTGCCTGGGTGCTTTCCTATATAATCGCGGGACCTTCTCTGCTTTATCTTGTATATCTTACGCTTCTTTTCACCTATTTCATGCTGCGTTCTAAAGGACGTACCCGGGATTCTCGATAGTTTCAAGTCGCTTCAGCAAATCAGTTCTATAGAAGAAAAGATTCAATGCGGCTACTGCAGCTCCTTCTCTGGTTCCTTTCTCTCCAGAGAGGGCTCTTGAGACTGTCATCTTCCTTGCAGGCGGAAGCAGTGAATTCAACAATCCTTCCAGATATGCATAAGCTGAGTCAGGAATCTGTGATAATTCACCTGTTATGATTACTGAAGAGACTGCTGTTGCCTGAACCGCTTCGGAAAGTGCCATGGCAATAGGACGTAATACTTCCTTTATTGCAGAAGCATAACCTGTATTCCTGACAAGGTCTCTCACAGAGGCTGCTCCGGTTCTTTCCAGTAATGCTTTTCCGGAGGCTGCAACTTCCAGACATCCTCTTCCGCCGCATTCGCATTGTCCATCTTTCTGGGCTTTCATATGAGGTAGGGTAGGAAGATGGATAAGATTTTCTTTGATGACAGCGGCATCGAATGAATCGGACCATGAGAGGAAAAGACAGTTCTCAAGCGTCCTGCTGGAAGCAAGTTCTGCGGAGGCTTCAGCTATAACTCTGGGAATATATGCAACAGGCTGAGGAAAAAGTGAATCGGATATGGCTGAGTCATAACCAGTTACAGCACTGCCGCATATCCTGATATTCTCACCAGCGCTCATTCTCTCAATCGCTCGCTTTACAAGGCCCTCTGTCTCTTCGTTTCTCGGGAATCGCTCAAATCTCAGAACCTTTCCCATCGCATCGGATGCTGAGACGGAGACAGAACGGGACCGGATATCGAAGGCAAAGGCACGGCAGGCATTTCGGTTGATGGAAACAAGTGTTCCCGGACGGCCTGAAGATGTGCTGTCCTTTTTCCCTTCTGTCACCAGACCTTCTTTTATGAGATCCTGAATCATATCTCCGATGGAGACTTTATTTATACCGACTCTTCTTGAAAGCTCTGCACGTGAATATTCACCGCTTCTGAGCTCGGAGAGAACTTTCAGTTTGTTTATTACTCTTGCGTTGTCTGGTTTTGAGAAATCCATGAGATAATTGTAATCGGTCAGGGAGAGTTTTGCTATTGCCGGTTGGCCTTACTGTTAGTATCTTCCGATTTGGAAACCTTCGGGAGGAAAAATGGCCAATAGAAAATTCAAAACCGAGGTGGCTGATCTTCTGCACCTCATCATACATTCCCTTTATTCAAATAAGGAAATCTTTCTCCGTGAGCTTATCTCAAATGCATCGGACGCTATTGATAAGCTCCGCTACCTTTCGCTTACTGATGAGAAGCTCAAAGGATTTTCTTTCAATCCGCGTATTGATATAAGTTTCACAGAAGAGGGCGAGAGGACACTCACTATTTCCGATAATGGTATCGGAATGAATGAAGCTGATCTTAATGACAACCTTGGTACTATCGCTTCATCAGGAACAAAGAAGTTTCTCGCTTCTCTTACAGATGAGCAGAAGAAGGATTCTAATCTTATAGGTCAGTTCGGCGTAGGATTCTACTCTGCTTTCATGGTAGCAAAGAGAATTGCAGTCATTTCCAGAAAAGCGGGTGAAGAGCAAGCCTGGAAATGGGAATCAGATGGAGAGTCTTCCTACTCAATCGAAGAAGCTGAGCGTGATGAACAGGGTTCTACCATCATACTGACGCTCAATGATGAAGGTGAGGAGTTTGCCAATCGCTGGCAGCTTGAGACTCTGATCAAGAAGTATTCTGATAATATTGCTTATCCTATCTATCTGTCTTATGACCAGGTTCATTATGACAATGACAAGAAGGATGAGAATGGCAATGCTGTCAAGACCACAGAGCATAAAGTGGAGCAGATCAACTCAGCATCAGCTCTATGGAAGAGACCTAAATCATCGATAAAGGACGAGGAGTACAAGGAATTCTATAAGAACAGCTTCTATGATTCTGAGGATCCTCTCTTCTATATCCATACACAGGCTGAAGGTACGAATGAGTACACAACGCTTTTCTATATACCTGCAAAAGCTCCTTTCGATATGTACTATGCTGACTATCGGCCGGGAGTGAAACTCTATGTGAAGAGGGTCTACATCACAGATGATGATAAGGATCTTCTTCCTGTCTATCTGCGCTTTGTACGCGGCATAATTGACAGCGAGGATCTGCCTCTCAATGTATCCCGTGAGATTCTGCAGGAAAACAGAGTGATGGTCTCCATCAGGAATGCTTCCGTGAAAAAGCTTCTTGGTGAATTCAAGAAGATCGCGGAGAACAATCCGGAGCTTTACAGTAAGTTCATTGCTGAATATAACAGACCTCTCAAGGAAGGTCTTTACTCCGACTATGCAAACAGGGATTCTCTTCTGGAACTTGTCCGTTTCAAGAGCAGTTCTGAAGATGGTTATGTTTCCCTGAAAGAGTATAAGTCCAGAATGAAAGAGGGGCAGAGTGCTATCTACTATATCTCAGGTGGTAAGGAGGATGTGCTCAGGACATCTCCGCTTGTGGCTGCATACCGTGAGAAAGGCTATGAAGTACTCATCATGGGCGATGATATCGATGATATTGTCATCAGCCAGATCGGTGAATATGACAAGACTCCGCTCAAGGCAATCAATAAATCAGGAGCTCTCGATGATCTCAAGAGCGATGAAGATAAAGCAAAAGAGGAAGCAAAGAAGCCTGTTGCAGAGAAGATCAAGATGGCCCTGGGGAATAAAGTCAAGGATGTGGTCATCTCTTCCCGTTTGAACGATACTCCCGCAGCTGTTATCTTCAGTGATGATGATCCTTCGATGCAGATGCAGCGCCTCATGAAGCAGATGGGCGGTGAGATGCCGGAAGTCAAGCCGATGCTGGAAATCAATCCGGATTCTCCTGTGATCGAGAAGATTGAAAATAGCAGTGATGATGATTTCATCAAAGCACTTAGCAGTGTGATTCTCGATCAGGCATTGATCCAGGAGGGGGTAATGCCTTCGGATCCTGCAGAATTTGCTGCAAATCTTACAAAGCTTCTTTCCTGAAATACTGACTTCTGATAAAGTCATGGACGGACGGACATCCCGCCCGTCTTTTTATCAGTTTGGAGGATCTTATGTTTTTGTTAGAAGCTGCCCCCGATGAGGTTGTGACGCTTGATGGTGTTGTGGAAGAAATATCTACAAGTTTCCATCTCCCGCAGATTGCAGTCTCGGTTATTGTCGCAGTTGTTATTTTCATTGTCGCAAAGATTCTTGTTCAGGTTATCAGGCGCTCGCTGAAGAAATTTGCAACCCGCAGCCGTAAATTCACACCGATGATGGCGTCGCTGTCCTGGAAAATCATTGCTGTGATTATCTGGGTGATAGCGATAGTCGCAATTCTCGGGGTTTTCGGAATAGACCTGACCCCTATACTTGCAGGCTTAGGAATTACAGGTGTTGTTTTAGGCTTTGCGCTTCAGGAATCAATCAGTTCTTTTTTCAGTGGAATCATGATTGCCATCAACAATCCATTCCGCGTAGGCGACTGGGTTGATATCGGTGATGTTTCCGGTACTGTAATGTCAATGGATCTGATGTGTGTCACCCTGTCCTCTGGTGATAACAAGAAGATCACGATGAACAACAAGAATGTCTGGGGTAATACAATCGTCAATTATTCATTCATCGAAAGAAGAAGACTCGACATGACAGTATCTGTGCGCTATACGGATGATACTGAGAAGGCTAAGAGTGTCTTGAAGGAATTGATTGTCTCTTATCCTGAAGTACTTCCTGAACCGGCTCCTCTTGTTGAGATCGGAACATATGGTGACAGCGCCATCACGCTTTATGTCAGACCTTGGGTGAAACCTGCTGATTACTGGAATGTCTATTGGCACTTCAATGCTGAAGTACTTTCAACGCTGAGAGCTAATGGATTGGATATGCCATTCAATCAGCTTGATGTGCATATCTCAAATGACTGATTCAGAATAAGAACATTCCTCTTATTTTCTATCCAGTCCGATCAGGAATATCTCGAATGAATCATCTCTGGAAGCTTTTGGCTTGAAAGCCTTAGCCTTCTGGAAGATGGTTCTCATTTTTTTCAGTATCTCCTGCTCTCCACCGCCCTGAAAAATCTTTATTACCATGTTCCCATGCTGCTTCAGCTGCTCTTCGGCAAGGAGGACGACTTGCTCTGCAAGATACTCTGACCGGGATGTGTCGACAATCCTGTTGCCTGTTGTCATTGGGGCTGCATCGGAAATGATGGCGTCGTATGGTCCTTCCTCTACGAGCTTTGCCCTTATTTCCCTGGAGAAGGCATCGCCGGTAAATTCGGTAACTGTTGGCGGTATCGGATCAAGTGAGAGCGGATTGAGATCGACAGAGACTATCTTGCCATTTCCTTTGATGAGTTCCCTGTGTGTGTACAGTGTCCATGAACCAGGGGCGGCCCCGACATCGAGTACAGAATCTCCTGGTTTTATCAGACGATGGGATGCGTTGATTTCCTCGAGCTTGTAGACCGAACGGGCGGGATATCCCTCTTTGTGGGCTTTCTGTGTATATGAGTCTGCTTTATCTCTTCTTGAATTCGCCATGGCTTGAGTTTACATGCAATTCGGGATAAAGAAAACGCCGGACAGTAATAATGGGGTGGGAGAGTACTGCCCGGCGCAGTTTTTTCACACGTTGCAAAGGAGGTATGAAAAACTGTTGCTCTGTTATTAATTCTTTTTGCATATTCCATGCCAAAGTGGGAGAAAAACAAAGACGCCTGTGCTTGGCGTCTTTGAATACACTAAAAAAGGAGGTTTGTTGAAAAAACTGTTTGCTCTAAACTTTCTATGCAAGTACCGTGCCAACTTTGTTAATTTGTTTTAATTGATGTGATTTATTCATTATCAGGTGGAATCTGTGTGAAAATTTTTCACACTGTGCAGAATCTTCCATGTATTCTGCCTGATATTGACGTTGTTTTTCTCTCTGCTTATTTTTTTGTGGATGAACAGTATATTGAACAGGGAATTCCGTTATACATATTCAAATGCTGCGACAGCACTGGTCATACTCAACTGTATTGTCTTTGCTTTAACATATTTATTTCCGCGCTTATTTGGTTATCTTGCACTTAATCCGTTTTCAGTTATCTATGGACATGCTTACTGGCAGTTTGTGACTTACATGTTTGTACATGGTGGAATCTGGCATCTGTTTTCCAATATGCTTGGATTGTTCATCTTCGGGCCACCTGTAGAAAGAAGTATCGGAACGCGGGAGTTCCTTCTGTTTTACTTTCTGACAGGTACTCTTTCCGGGATTGCAAGTTTCTTCTCGTATCTGCTGACAGGTACGTTTGCTATTCTTGTCGGAGCCTCAGGAGCCTTATATGCTGTAATGCTGCTTTTCTCCGTTCTTTATCCAAGAGCAGTAATCCTTGTCTTCGGTATTCTGCCTGTGCGGGCACCTGTTCTTGTTCTTGTCTATTTCTTCATCGAACTGTTCAGCCAGCTTGGTGCATATGGTGGTTCAATAGCCCATATGACACATCTTTTTGGATTGCTTTTTGCATTCCTGTACTGCTTGATCAGAATGAGGATCAGACCATGGAGGGAGTGGGGATTATAACCCCAGCTCCTCTCGCAGTGCTTTATATCCCGGCTTGATGATATCGTAAATGATCCGGAGTCTCTTGTCATAATGAATGAAGGCGCTCTTTGCGGCATTGAGCGTGATTTTCTCCAGATCATTCAGATTAAGGCCGTATTCCCTGGCAGCGATTGCCATTTCATTGGTGAGTGTTGTATTGCTCATGAGTCTGTTGTCTGTACAGAGAAAGACTCTGAATCCATTCCGGAAGAATATTGGGAAAGGATGGGTATTGTAATTATCTGCAGCTCCAGTCCCGATATTGCTGGTTATGCACATTTCCAATGGAATTCTCTTGTCTTTGACAAAACCTGCAAGGCTTCCCATTCTTACAATCCTGCCATTTTCCACACTCATATCATCAGTAAGTCTTGTTCCATGTCCGATTCTGTGAGCACCGCAGATCTGGATTGCCTGCCAGATCGATTCCAGCCCGAATGCCTCACCTGCATGTATGGTGATGCTGAAGTTCTGGGCTCTGATGAACTCGAATGCTTTGAGATGTCTCTTGGCCGGGTTTCCAGATTCATCCCCTGCCAGATCGAAGCCGACTACGCCTCTGTCGGAGAAGGCGACAGCAAGCTCAGCTGTCCTCAGCGATACATCAGGGGACTGATCCCTCATGGCAGAGAGAATCAGGCCGAATTCCATTCCTGTTTCCATCCTTCCCTCATTAAGACCATCAAGGACAGCAGCGACAACCTGTTCCATTGTCATTCCCTCTCGTGTGTGAAGCACAGGAGCAAAACGTATTTCAGCATATACAACTCCATCTGCAGCGAGATCCTCGATTTCCTCTTTTGCGATGCGCTTGAGGCTTTCCCTGTCCTGCATCAGTGCTGTAGTGATATCAAAGGCTTTGAGATAGAGAGTCAGAGAACGTTCTTCTGAACCTTTTGAAAACCATTGCGCCAGCTCCTGAGGAGTGTCTGCTGGCAGTTTTATGCCTTTTTTCTCAGCCAGACTCAGAATGGTCTCTGGCCTTAGCGATCCATCAAGATGCTCATGGAGCTCGACTTTAGGTGCTTTCTTTATCACTTCCGCTGTTAACATATCATGATTGTACACTTTCTCCGGCCAATCTGCATAATGCTTTTGGCATATATAAAAAACAGCGAAAGTATATATTTTAAGAATTATATGGCTAATTTTTTGGATTTAAGAAAGTTATCTTCATCAAAATGAAAGAATTCCTCTTTACAAGCCTGTTTTTTCTCGACACAATTCTAATTACCATTGCTTGGAGGAATATTGAAAAATGGCAAAGACATCTGAAACTATCAACAAGAAGCTTCTTGCTGCAGCAATCAGCGCAACAAAAGCAAGGGATATCAAGGATCTTCTCGACAAGGGTGCTGATATCAACGCTCATAACGAATGGGGCCTTACACCTGTAATGCTCGCTGCACAGTACAACCACAGCGTAGCTGTTCTCAAGGCTCTTATCGAGGCTGGCGCAGACATCCATGAGGCTGAGCCGAAGTACAGATCAAATGCACTTCATCTTGCAGCAAACAGCTCAAAGAATCCTAAGGTTATCGAGGCTCTTCTTGAAGCTGGTGCAAATATCGATGCCAGAAACTATCTTGGTGAGACAGCTCTTATCATGGCAGTAAACAGCAACGATGAGACAAAGATCACAACACAGCTTATCAAGTCTGGTGCAGACATCAATGCACGCGATTATCAGGGACATTCTGTTCTTGATTATGCAAAGAACGCAAAGAAGACATACATCGTCAATCTTCTCAAGGAGAAGGGAGCTGTATGACCTCCAGATAATGGAGAGACAACCTTGGAAACTGCCTTGGATTATCCTTAGGCAGTTTTTTTATCAGCTGGTGTTCCTGCTTCTGGCCATTTCGATGTGTATACAGTGAACTTTGTTGGATACTTATGAAAGATAAGTGCCACATGACTGAAGCTATGTTCATTGCTCCTCAATTCAAATTTTTCGATTTTTGTTCAGTATATTGATAATTTTTATTCAGTATATTGAAAATTTGTGATTTTGATTTATCATGCTGGTATGAAAAGATCAATGTATGCAGTTCTTTCTAGGCATATGGAACGGCCACGCAAGTTTATCCAGTTGCTGACAGGCCCTCGCCAGACGGGAAAAACCACAATTGTGCTTGACTATGCTAGAGCGCATGAGGATACGACAAACTATTTCTCTGTGGATGATTTTCCTATACGCAGCATACAGGTTATTGATGATTCATGGGAGACAGTACGAGTACGGCTCAGAATGTCAGGAAAAGGGCAGACAATCATATTTGATGAGCTGCAGAAGATAAATGGATGGAGTGAGGCTGTAAAACGTAATTGGGATAGGGATACAAGAGAAGGATATGATATAAAGGTCATTATCACTGGTTCGTCGCGATTGATGCTCCAAAGGAAGATGGGAGAATCTCTTTTGGGAAGATATCAGACTATATTTGTACCTCATTGGTCTTATCCGGAAATGCATGCTGCATTTGGTTTTTCTTTTGAGAAATATGTATTTTTCGGTGGATACCCTGGCGCGGTGGATCTGATTGATGATGAACGTGAGTGGAGAAGGTATATCAATTCTTCGATAATAGAACCTATTCTTTCACAGGATATACTGTTGCTGACTCCTGTTGATAAACCAGCTCTGTTGAGACAAGTTGCTGATCTCTCCTCGTTATATAGTGGTCAGATCCTATCCTTTAATAAGATGCAAGGACAGCTTCAGGAGGCAGGGAATCTGAGTACCATTGCTAATTATCTTGGATTGCTGGATGAAGCTTGTTTTTCTGCCGGACTCAACAATTACTCTCATGGTAGGCTATCGGAAAGAACATCAATTCCGAAATTGCAGGTCTATACCAATTCATTGCTTTCCGCACGGATGAACAGAACATTCCAGTCTATACGTACAGATAGTGTTATCTGGGGGCGTTTTTTTGAATCATGTATTGGTTCTGCGCTCATAAGCTATGCAAAATCCAATGAAATGAAGCTGCTGTACTGGAGAGATTGTGGAAAAGAAGTTGATTTTGTTGTTGATACAGGCGACAGGACTGTTGGTATTGAAGTGAAAAGTGGTCATTCTGACAGAACATCAGGACTTGCTGCTTTCCGGAAAGCATATCCGGATGCTGTATCCTTTGTTATTTCCGAGTCTGGTGCAGAAGGCATAAAGGCCGAAGAGTTTCTGGAAAATATTGATGAATATCTGAATGTATGATGGACAGGTTTCAGAGAGAGAAATCCCTTCCGATAGGGCTGCAAGAAGGGATTTTTGTATTTTCATGTTATCCAATGGCCTGTTCTATTTCCACTGATTTTCCGCTGAAGGCTACTCCGTAAACAATTATGTTTTCTATGCCTTCAGCGATTAATCCGGAGTAATATTCTTTTTCCTTGATTTGCTTTACAGCTTCGCATGCAATGCTTTGTAGCTTTGTCTTATCAGCATCCTGTATGGCTTTCAGCTCAATGATTATTCCGGGAAGATCTTTCCTTTTCGGAAGTAGCTGGATATCAAAACGGCCGAGGCCAGATTCTTTGTTTGAAGTTGTAAAGAAATCATTGAGTAGACAGCAAAGTCCGAGGATGAAACCGTGGTAGAAGTTTTCTTTTGCTGTATCATAGAAGCTGACTGACTGAATAAGAAGTTTTTCTAGTAGTATCTTGAGTTCTGTGTTGTTCCCAGAGGCTAAAGCTGCTTGTAATGAAGAGGAAAGTCCAGAGGGAACAAATTGATCCAGTTCCTGAAGAATCTCTTTGTTATATACATATCTGATTTCTTTGTTTGGCAGCGCAATTTCTGTAATGTAGTCACCGGTAGGGGCTATTTGTATGCTTGTGGCTTTCAGATATCCTGTCATCAGCAGGAAGCTGTAAATGGTTGATTGATTTGTCTTGATTTGAGGATATATAACACCGGTATCGATATATGTGGTTAGGGTTTTGCCTTTTACAAGTGTTGTGAGATCATCAAAAACATCGGTATTAGCTTGCTGTAGTATTTCTCCTATGATTTCATTGCTTCCTGTTGATTGCCAATATGCTTGGCATTTGCACCGGAAGAAGAAGTAATTGATTACCGACCAAGGATTGAAGATATCTGTTGAACCGAAACGGTATCCGTCATACCACTGGCAGATTTCATCGAGTTTTTCAGTGGCATTATAATATACAGCCATTTTCTCGACTTCATCTTTTGTGAATCCGAAATACTGGCTATAACGCTCATCCAGAACGGAAGAGACGACAAGATTGTTCAACCCGCTGAATATACTTTCTTTTGCAACTCTGAGGATTCCTGTCATGAAGCCATATGAGAGGTTTTCGTTGTCTTTAAAAGCTCCGGAAAAAAGGTTTCTCATGAACAGTATGATGTTATCATAGAATCCTTTTATATAACCTTGCTGGATTGGAATATCATATTCATCAATTATTATGATAGGAGCGGTTCCATAGTGTTCCTTCAGCATTTGGGAAAGCATCTTCAATGACATTTCATAATCATCGCGGCTTGCTTTGTTGTCTATCATATTCCAGTAAAATTCTGGATATGAAATTTTAGTACTTTCCTTGAGTTCTTTGTGCCTGATATATTCCAGTCTTATAAGATTCGCAAGTCCTTCATATGTTTCTTCCCAGGTCCCCTTTTTGATGTCTTTGAATGTAAGGAAGATTACAGGGAATTTACCTTGGAACTCTCTGTACATCTTCCCACATGCCCAGATTTTCTGTTTTTTGAAATATATCGATGTGTCTTCATCTGTTTTCTCGAAGAAAGTCCTGAGCATGCTCATTGTGAACGTCTTTCCGAATCGACGCGGGCGAGTGAAGAGGACGATTTTCGGAAGTTCATCGAGGAACTCTTTTATGAGCATTGTTTTATCGACGTAGTAGTAATTGTTTCTGATTGTTTCTTTGTAATCCACAATACCGACTGGTAATCTCAATTCAAAAGAATGGTTATTGCGGGAATATTGTCCTGATTTGACGCGCTTATCTTGTGGTTTTTCTGAATCGAATGGTATCTGCCAGACATTACCATTCTTTATGGCTCCTCCAATTTTTCCATTCTTGCAAAGTGCTGTAACTCTTCTTTCTGTAACATTCCACATTTTTGCAATGTCTTTGACTGACACCATCTTATCCATATCTCTCTCCGAGAAATATGTTATCATAAATAAAGAAATATGTAAAAATTAAAAGAAATATATTGTTAATAATTTGATATTATTCTGTTGATAGATAAATTATCCAAGATGATTTAAGTGTAATTAACACGCTTGGAGTTTGTTTGCATCGTGCAATCAGTTTATCGTTCGGAGGATGTTTCCCGACTTGAAGTGCCAGTGGATGCAATTGGTTTGGATTGGTAATAATGGCCGCATCATTGCGATGCGGCCAGAGATATCATTATTTCCACAGATAGTTGGCAAAGTAGTCATTAATCAGTTGTGGCCATACGAACCAATCGTGAGCTCCTGGGACAATATTGATAGAACCACCACCATTATATTCTACGCCAAGATCATCCATCAGCCAGGAGAAGCCCATCGTTGAGGATTGAGACATGATATCAAACTCTCCTGGTCTGAGAAGCGCCTGATCTGAGAACCCTGCGCCGAGGTAAAGATTAACAGACTGAAGGACAGCAGGATCTGTATCGAGTGAATATAGATTGCAGGAACCACCAGAAAGTGGAGCGTAATAATCAAAGAGCTGGGTTTCTCTTAGGAAGAGATAGGAAGTAACCTGGGAACCTCTTGAGAGCCCGCACATAGCTCTGCCAGAAGCATCTTTTACAACATTGAAGTTTTCTTCAATATATGGAATGAGGTAATCTTCCATATCTGTTGCAATTGCCTTGAATCCAGTTCCGCCTGTTGATGATGAGAAAGAAGCATTCTCTACAGCAACGATGATAAATGGTTCGACTTTTCCTTCTGCAATAAGCCTGTCAGCAATATTATTTGCATTGCCCTGATGGAACCAGTCTCCTTCAAAACCGCCGCCACCATGAGAAAGGTAAAGAGTCTTGTAAGCTTCAGATCTTGCTGCATCGTATCCAGCTGGCAGATAAACCTGAGCTGGTCCCATGCTTCCGTCTGCTCTTTCATATTCAACATATACTATTTCACCTTTCTTGGATTCGTCTTCGATAGGGAAGAGGAATGTCCAATCATCCCATGGATTTTGTTTCTCTGCATCGAATGGTACGAAGAACTGTGATCTCTGCTGAGGATTCATTGACCACGAATTCTGAGGTGGAATATTCTCAGGATCTGTCACGATAACTTCTGTTGCACCATTGTCATATGAAACACGATAAGTATAGAGATATGAGGCACATGGCAGTTGGAGGGTGTATGTCCATGTGTCGCCATCTTTAATCATGTTGAATGAAGAGCTTTCATCGGCAATATGTCTCATATCTTGACCTTTTGCCCAGCCTTCAGGTCCGAATGTGTAATTATCAGGGTTATCATTTATACTAGATACTGCAGCACCTCTTGCAAAAACATGCATATCATTGTTTTTGTAGAAATTGAATGATCCTACCAGCCTGACATTCGTTGCCTCTGCATCTGTGTAGGTGAAAGTTGTTGTAAAACCAGTTGGAGAATTTGGGTCTTCTACGGTCACAACACCCGCACTCAGTGTAGCTATTACGAGCGATAACACCATCAATAGGATTGCTGATTTTTTAAGCATCCTGACCTCCTTTTGTTGATGCCTAAATCGGTTAACTTAAGCATCTACTCGAATTCTAAAAATGGAAAATCTGGATTTAAAATGGAAAAATTATTTGATTTTCTTGAATAATTTTGTTTACCTAATTTTAGTAAACTGTTTAATTATAAAGAAATATGTTTTTCGCATAAAAGAAGTCAGATATTTGTAGGATATGTTGTGATGAAAAATCCCCCACTTGAATTTAAGCGGGGGCCAGTCTGGCTTTGTTTTAACTATTGAGGACTCTGTCATCAGCTCTCTTTACCATTTCCCGTTGCCAGGAGAGGAGGGCATCATGGAGCTTTTTATCATTTCCTCTGATATCAACCATCGTTCTGATGACTGGTTCTGTTCGGGATTTCGAAAGCCAGAGATAGCCTGCAGCTTTGTTATTGCTGTCGTAGAACTGTACTTTGAGTCCTCCTGTTGAATCAGGCGCTCTATGTTCTGTTCCGATTCCGATATCCTCTTCGGATCCTTCATACTGTCTTACTTCCCATCTTGAGAAGGCTTCTGGCATTCTTCCGTTTCCTTCGTACTGCAGTATATCTTCATATTCCGCTTTGAGCTTATTGTAGTCCGTACTCTTGATATGCATCACAGCATCTGAAGAGAATGCAGAGGTTGTGATGTATTTCGGAAGGGCAGATACGATGGAATAGATTGAAGGCTTTTCATCAGCTTTCTTGCCAAGTTTTTCCATGATGAACTGATAAAGCCCATCTATGGACCAGATCTTGGCAAAAGTCATGAGAGAATTCATCGGATCACGCACTCTTGCAGGATATGTGATGTTTCCGCCGTTGCTTCCTTCTCCGCAGACTCTGCATGTGTATCCTTCCGCTCTGAGCTTGTCAGCAAGGGAAACGACATTCGCTTCTCCTATATCAGAACGGAAGACTTCTGCTCCGAGCTTTTCTGCTATCTCATCAATAAGAAGCGATGTCGGGCCATTTACTGCAATGGCAATCTTCTTCTTGCCTCTGAAAGCATCGTGTGAAAGCTCAATGAGAGTGACAAGTGCAAATACAGTCTGTGCACTCATCAGGTGAGCTTTGCCATTCTTTCCTGTATAGACGAAGTTGCCCCTGTCTCCATCGTTGTCAGGCATGTAACCAAGGATAAAATCCGGATTTTTTGCATGGATGGTCTCCAGTGCTTTCCTTACATGTTCAAGGTTCTCCCCTTCGGGAACGATTGCATGTTCAATCTGCCCCGGTTCCGCCCCTAGCGTCCAGATGGAAGCGCCATGAGAGCGGAGAAATGTCTTATCAATTGAAGCAGCTCTTGCAGAGCCATTGAAATCTATGGCAATGCCGAAAGGCAGTGTGAATGCGGAGTCAGCTCTGGCTGTCTTCATTACAAATGACTTATAACGCAGCAGGGAGATGAACTTTGCAAAATTATGGTGCCTGAGAACAGCTTTGAGTTCGTCTTCACTGGTACTGTCTATCAGTGCTCTCAATTCGGCAGCAGCTCCATCTTTCTCAACACTGGACCGGAATGGAGGAATGATCTTATCCATTACTTCTTTGGGATAGACTCCTCCGTCTGTACCGAACTTGTAGCCATTATGTCCTACTGGATTGTGAGAAGCAGAGATGTAGAAAAATCCATCGTAATGATGCGAGGCTGCCATTATCTCAGGTGCTGACGAGATGAAGATATCGTCAATGATGGCTCCTTTTGCAATCATTGCTCTTCTGACTGCGGCACTGAGAAGCCTTCCCGTAGGTCTTGCATCGCATCCGATAATCAATCTTGGATTTTCCTTGCCAAGATAATCGATGAAAGCAACTGCTGCGGCTGCTGCAATAAGGAGATGTTCTTCAATTACATCTGCCTTGCTGTCTTCCTCATCCCCTGAGGCTGCCATAACGCCTCTCCAGCCGGAAGCGGACAGGATGCATTTCGAGAGTGTTGCTCTCAAGCTTTCGTCAGTTGCTGTGCCAGTGGTTATCTTTATACTGCTGTCATCAATGAAAAGACCTGTATTTCTGTCATGAAATCTCATTTCTCAGCTCCTTATTATTTCAGAGTATCCTCCGAATTGTCTGATAGCAACTCAAATATTTTCTTATGGTATGCTGGAAAAAGAGGAGATAGTTATTGCTTTGCGATTCACTGGAAAAGATTATGCCTCCTGAAAAGCCGGAAAAGATGGATTCTAGAGAACTCTTTCTGTTTTCAGGTGGATATGTCTCTTTTTCATTTGTCTATGAATCAGAAGATCATCTTGTGCACCTCGCCCGCTTGTAGAAGCGGGTGCTTCCCTCTACGCGGTCTCCCGCGCTTGCCCCTTTAGGGGGCGGGGACTTCCCTTCCACCGCCCGGTCTCCCCTCAGCTCAGGCCGAAGCCATCACCGCAAGAAGACTGATATAGGCGGACAGGGTGCATGTGGCCCGTGCGGATAAGCCAGGAACTTTAGCCTTGGCCTCCGACGCCTCCGTCTCCGGACACGCTTTCAGGAGCTCGCTTATAAGGTATCTCCCGCCTATGTTGTACGACGCCGAGAGATTGGTATTATACCTCTTGCCCGTCTTGAACGTGCAGAGCGAATGGTTGTCCTTGTCCCTTATGACTGCACCGGATCCATCGAATGCATACTTCGATGTCCCTCCTGCATACACAGTCGAGAACCTTATGCCCTTCCTGTGGGCAATGGCTTCCGTGCGCTTCAGGATGTCCCTCTTTCTCCAGAGGTGCAGCCGCTCCTTCTTCGAGCCTCCTGCCTTGCCTCCCGGATTGAGATGCTCCATCACGATCACAGATGCTCCTTCTGATGCGGCATGCTCAGCAATCGCGGCAGCCGTCATCCTCGCAAGGTTCTCATTATGGTTTTTAAGGAACCGGTCCAATCTATGCGTCCTGCACGCTGATCTCGAATGCGCGGCTCTCCGCTCGTTCATTATCCTCATCAGCCGGTCTTCTTCTCCCGGGAAGGATATGAGCTTCCTTCCGGTGACAGTACCGTCGGATCGGATGATCGAGCAGACCGCGGCATTGCTCACGCCGATATCCACCGCGCATATCGTATCTGCTTTCTTCTTATCAGGAAGCTCTGCCTTGCTCTCGAATGCGAATGAGAGGCTGAACCTGCAGCCATGCTTCTTCAGCACAGGGCATCTCGCTTCACTGAGGCTGAATTCCTTCTCTATGTTCCTTGCATCTGCTCCGGACAGCCTGAACTCATGCCACTTCCAGTCATTATCCTTCCAGAGCTTCAGCCGTGCCGTATATGCTCCATCCTTCCCGTTGAGGGAGAGCATATTGCCGCGGTAGAATGCAGGCATGGCATTCCTTCGCCTGTTCAGCCTTGGCTTCTTCCTCTTCCTGTCAGATGACTCCCAGCCAGCGAGATTCTTCCTGTATAGCATCACAGCAGCGATAGCTTCGAATATGGCAGCCCTGCGGAGATATGAGGGTAACTTCGGGAATCTGATGTCGAATGACGGATAGATGGCCTTCCTCGATGATGTCGAATGGACCATCCGCTCAACAGCAGTCATCGCCTTCTGCGAGGCAAGATTTCGGATTTCACCATAATGCTCGTCAGCCACATCGATAAGGAAAGAGAGAGCTTCCTGATATATGCCGATGGTATCGAGAAAAGGCCTGTATTCATCTATGATCCTAGCTTCTCTTGATACCATCGTTCTCATAATATTATTCTACCATGTTGAATAGTATTATACCATAGCATTTGGCTATATCCGCTATCACAATCTTATGGAAGATGGAGTATGCGCGGATGAGCTTATTGATCAATGATAGTCCACGAATTCCACATCATATGCATCGCCATCTTTCCAGATGAAGCATATTCTGTATCTGTCATTTACTCTTATCGAAAACTGTCCTTCTCTATCTCCTTTTAGCTGCTCAAGATGGCTGATGGGCGGAATCCTCGGATCATTTCCTTGTTTTTGAAGGATTTGCATGGTAGTCTTTTTCTGTTTTAGTAATAAACCAGCAGTTCATTATTTGCAATGGTATTGTGTATGATTGCCCGATGATCCATTTTGTGGCAATTGTTGCCAACATCCTGTCCTGCGGCTAGAATTGGTCTGAGAGGTGATCATGGAGGAAAGAAGGCTTACGC
>CALXLB010000099.1 GCA_944389085.1 uncultured Spirochaetaceae bacterium | reverse complement strand
GTGTCTGATTGATTCCGGCTCTAAGAGCTGCATAATAAGGAGCGATAATGGCTAGAAAAAATCTTCTCAAGGGATTCAAGAGACCTTCGGGAATCATCTCTGATCACACTGTCTCGACAGCTGACTATGGCAAGTTCGTGGCCTATCCGTTTGAGAGAGGATTCGGTACGACGGTAGGTAATACGCTCCGCCGCGTCCTGCTTTCCTCGATCCAGGGATATGCTGTGACTGCAATCCGCTTCACGACATTCGGCAATGGCGATTCTCGTGATGCCCATATGGTCACATCGGAGTTTGAGCCTCTGAGGGGTGTGAAGGAAGATATCA
Organism: uncultured Spirochaetaceae bacterium; assembly: GCA_944389085.1. Lineage (GTDB taxonomy): Bacteria > Spirochaetota > Spirochaetia > Sphaerochaetales > Sphaerochaetaceae > Ornithospirochaeta. Next base: position 27,033 of record CALXLB010000099.1, on the reverse strand, counting down.
GTGATATCATAGCGGCCATTAAGAAACTGCAGATTTCCATGCCTGACGATTCAGAGGGTACAGTTCTCACTATCCCATGCAAGGGACCAGGAGTCATCACAGGTAAGGATTTTGAACGCGACCAGGTTGTTGTGACAAATCCAGACCTCCCCATTTTCACAATGATGGATGACTGCGATCTCGAGATGGAAGTCCAGATTGATCTGGGCAGAGGATATGTACCATCAGAGCTCAATGAGAAGTACTCTGAAGAGCCTGGCACGATAGCAATTGACGCTTTCTTCTCGCCAGTTAAGAGAGTTCTTTATTCAATCGAGCCTACAAGAGTCGGCCAGAGGAATGATTACGAGAAGCTTACTCTTGAAATTTATACAGATGGCACAATCACACCGGAGAATGCACTCGGTGAAGCTGCTAAGATTGTAAAAGAGCACTTCACAATCTTTATCAACTTCGATGAAGGACAGGTTTGTACAACAGAGGAGATTGATGAAGAGGAAGAGAGAATCAGGAAGCTTCTTGATACTCCTGTGGAGGAGCTTGAACTTACAGTCCGTTCCTCTAACTGTCTCAAGAATGCAGGCATAAAGACTATCGGAGATCTTGCCAGAAAGACTGAGGATGAAATTGCCAAGACCAGAAACTTCGGAAAGAAGTCACTTTCTGAGATTAAAGATAAGCTCAAAGAGTGGGGTCTCACACTTGGTATGACAGACTTCAGTGTATTAAAGACGTCTATCAAAGTTCCAGAGAACAAGGAAGTAGAGAACAATGAAGCATAGGATCGGTTTCAATGCGCTTTCGCGCAAAACCAGCGAACGCAAGGCGCTTAAGCGCAACATGGTCACATCTCTCTTCAGATATGAGAGAATCGAGACTACTAAGGCAAAGGCTCTTGAAGTGAGAAGGATGGCCGAGAAGATGATCACAAGGGCAAAGGTGGATTCTGTTCACAACCGCCGTATGATTGCTCGTGACATCAATGATGAGGCTGTTCTCAACAAGCTCTTCAAGGAGATCGCACCTCTCTTCACAGAGAGAAACGGCGGCTATACAAGAATTCTCAAGACTGGTAACAGACTTGGGGATGCAGCAGAGATGGTCATCCTCGAACTCGTCGAGAAGACGAAGAAGGAAGAGAAAGCCGCAGACAAAAAGACCAAGAAGGCTGAAAAGGCCTGACACGTTTCCTTCCGGGAAGCACAAAAGACGCCAAGCGTCTGACGCCGTCACCTAGAGTGGCGGTTTTTTAATGTCCTTATCTTTATGATTATTACGATTTTTGTTTGTGAAATAGTCATTTAGGCTACTGTTTGACGGAGATTATTGACACCTGTCTTTTATCTGGCAATAATTAGAATATTAATGATTCATAAGGAGGAATAATTTATGTCAATTATTATTTCCCTCCTGTGTTTTGTTGCTGGTATCGCAATAGGTTTTGTATGCCGTTGGATATATGCTAAATCAAAGCTCACATCCGTAGAGGAATCAGCAAGGAGGCTCAGCGAGGACGCTGTTGCCAAGGCTGAAGCACAGGCAAAAGAGATTGAGCTTGAGACCCGTGATAGACTGCTTCAGGAACAGCAGCAGCAGGAACGGGAAGCTAGAGAGAGACGATTTGAACTGCAGAAATCAGAGAGAAGACTTCTGCAGAAAGAGGAAAATCTTGAACACAGGCAGCAGGAGCTTGAAGCTGTAAAGCGACAACTAGGAGAAAGGGAAACAGCATTAGCCGCTAGAGAGAAAGAAGCTGAAGACCGCCATCAGGAATTATCTGCAGAGCTTGAACGCGTGGCCGCAATGACACGGGAGGAAGCCAAGGCTTTCATCATCGAGGAGATGAAGAAAGATGCAGAACATGATGGGCAAGTTTACATCAATAAGATTGAGCAGGAGGCTCAGATCCAGGCTGATAAAATCGCACGTGATATAATTGTCACTTCAATCCAGCGTCTGGCAACTGAGGTCTCCGGTGAGATTACAACAGCTTCGGTTTCTCTTCCAAGCGATGAGATGAAAGGAAGGATTATCGGCCGTGAAGGCAGGAATATCAGGACTCTTGAGACACTTACCGGTGTTGATATCATCATAGATGATACGCCTGAAGCAGTTGTCATTTCCTGCTTTGACCCTGTCAGAAAAGAGATAGCCCGTGTTGCATTGGAACGTCTTGTGCAGGACGGACGTATTCATCCGGCACGTATTGAGGAGATGGTGAATAAAGTCTCCAAGGAAGTCGGCAGAATCATCGTTGATGAAGGTGAGAAAGTTGTCTTCGATCTCGGTTTCCACAATATGGGACCAGAGATGATCAGAAATCTGGGCAGGCTTCATTTCCGCACAAGCTATGGTCAGAACGTTCTTCTCCATTCGAAGGAAGTTGCAATCCTTGCGGGTATGATAGCATCTGAAGTGGGTGCTGATCCTGAGATTGCCAAGCGCGGTGGTCTTCTGCATGATATTGGAAAGGGAGCAGAGACTGAGAGCGAGGCAAACCACGCGGAAATCGGTGCGGAGCTGGCCAAGAGACTTGGAGAGGACCCGCGGGTCATCAATTGTATTCTTGCGCATCACAATGATACAGAACCGACCTGCCCGGAAGCTATTATTGTACAGGTTGCAGATGCTATTTCCGCAGCTCGTCCTGGTGCACGCCGTGAGAGCCTGGATAATTATATCAAGAGGCTTGAGTCCCTGGAAAATATTGCAAAAGGCTTTGATGGTGTTGATAATGCGTTCGCAATCCAGGCTGGCCGTGAACTGAGAATCATGGTTAACAGCGATATGGTTTCCGATGAGAGTGCCAAGAAGATTGCAAGAGGAATTGCAGACCGCATTGAAGCGGAACTCAGATATCCTGGCAAGATCAAGGTCACTATCATCCGTGAAACAAGAGTTGTGGAGTACGCTAAGTGAAAGAGCATGTACGTGTCCTCATGATAGGGGATGTTTCAGGAAGTGCTGGTATGGGAGCCCTGTTTCTGGGGCTCTCTTCTCTGGTAAAAGAGGAGAAGGCAGATTTTGTCATCATCAATGGAGAGAATGCTGCAGCAGGCTTCGGTATCACAGTATCTGATTATCAGAATATGAAGAAGATGGGAGCTGATGTCATTACAAGCGGTAACCACATCTGGCAGAAAGATGAGATAATTCCCATTCTTGAAGGCAATGATGATATCCTCCGTCCTCTCAATTACCCTGAGCCTTGCGCCGGACACGGATACACCGTCAGGAAAAAAGGTTCTCTTTCAATAGGCGTGATCAATGCACAGGGCCGGGTGCAGATGTCTCCTATTGATGATCCTTTCAAGAGAGTGGAAAAGGTCCTTCGTGATATCAGGAAAGAGACACCATTGGTTTTTGTGGATTTTCATGCAGAGGATACTCTTGAGAAAGAAGCTTTTGCTTTTGCGTTCGATGGCCGTGTCACAGCTGTCGCTGGTACGCATACACATGTGCAGACAGCTGATGAGAAGATACTCCCTGGCGGGACTGCATATATCACGGATCTGGGGCTGACAGGGGTCACCGATGCCGTTATCGGCTCAGATCCGGCAAAGAGCATCGAGAGACAGCTTACACAGCTTCCGATCAAAAGCGAAGTCGCTTCCGGGGAAGCTCATATACAGGGTGTTCTTATTGAAGCTGATGCTGCGACAGGAAAGGCTGTCTCAATCAGAAGAATCACAAAGTGAGTACTTCTTCTCCGTTTATAAGAAAGGTTATTGCCTTTGTCTGTATGGCATTCCTGATAGTATCAGCGATTGCGGTAAAAGCCTCTTCGGGGGCTTTTTTCATTTCATCTGTAAGATTGATAAAAATATATCCATCTCTTTCAGCAATGCCGATTAATTCAGTCCCATGGGGAATATATGAGATGAATCCGGCCGCGGTTTCTTCCTTTGAAGGCGGTATGAGAGCGGCTTCTGCTGCAAGGTGAAGTGAGTCTCTGTTCCATTCAGCGATGGAAGCTGGAGATAATTCTTCCTCCCCGTTTCTGAAAAGCACCCTTTCTATTTCAAGCGTTATTGTCTCTCCGTTTCCGCTGTTTTTGTATCTGGATATGAGTCCGCTAAGATAAGGAAGCCTGATGAAAAAGACTGCCACCAGCAGAACTAATGACAGAAACAGCATAATCACCAATGGCCAGGCCCTCTTTTTTTCTCCCATACAGCCTATTGTAGCACTATGTGGGAAGAATTGCTTTCTCTCTATTCCTCCTCAGGCTTTGTTGTGCGATATTATTTATATGGAAGAAATGAAAGGCATAGGAGTTTTTCCCGGTGTTGTTACAGGCAAGACGGCCGTATTCCGTCATGCAATACTCGGAAACGTCGACCACATCCTTACAGATACACCTGAGACAGAACTGGAATCTTTTCGGAATGCACATAGAAGTGTATTGGAAGAGATAAAGAACATAAATGGTTCAACAAAGGAAGAACGAGACATGCTTGCTGTTTATGAAAGCATGCTTACAGATCCTGATTTTCTTTCACTCATAAAAGAGAATATTGCGGAGCGCCGTTACAATGCTTCATGGGCTGTGGAGGCTGCTACAGAGAAATATACCTCTGCATTAGCTGCCCTTGGCGATGCCTATTTTGCAGAACGCATCAATGATATCAGGGATGCCGAGGGGCTTCTTCTCTCTTCAATTGCCGGTATTTCTTCTGAAGTAGTTGTTCCAGAACCTGCTGTGCTGGTTGCTGATTATCTTACACCCTCTGAGCTGATACAGATGGATAGGAGCAATGTTCTGGGAATACTCCTTGATACAGGTGGCCCTACAAGTCATGTTGCCATTCTCTGCCATTCCGATGAGATTCCGGCAATTCTTGGTCTGGGAGATATCTCATCCAAGACTGAAGACGGAGATACTGTTGCGATGGATGCCAGAGAGGGAATTGCCATCCTCTCTCCTGATGAGAAGACACTGCGCAGCTTCCGTGCCAGAAAGGGAATTGCAACACGTACAGAGAAGGAGCTCAGAAAGGAAGCAGATCTTCCTGCTGTGACGCTCGATGGCAAGCAGATTCACCTCATGTGCAATATCGAAGGTGTTGATGGTATTGATAGCGTTATAAATGCAGGAGCGGAGGGCGTTGGTCTTTTCCGTACAGAATTCATGGTATTGGGAAATCTCAATGACAGTGAGGAGAAGAAGGCGGCTGCATATGAGGAAGTTGCCCGCAGGATTGGTGACAGAGGTCCTGTGACTTTCCGTACCTATGATCTTGGCGGCGATAAAATGGCTGATTGCATGTACGAAGGAGAGGAGAATCCTGTACTGGGCTGGCGTGCTGTACGCTTTTGTATGGAGCGAAAGGATATCTTCCGCTCCCAGCTCATTTCCATTCTCCGTGCTTCTGCTGTTTCTCCCTCTGTCCGTCTGATGTTTCCGATGATTTCTGGCTCTGAAGAGCTGCTTGAGGTCCTTGGTTTTCTGGAAGAGGTCAAAAGCGAGTGCCGGGAAAAAGGAATTGCTTTTGATGAGAATATGAAAATCGGAACGATGATTGAGACTCCTTCTGCTGCAATTACTGCAGATGTGCTTGTCAATCATGTGGATTTCATGTCCATTGGTACTAATGACCTGATTCAGTATACTATCGCAGTGGATAGAGGCAATGAGAAGATTGCACATTTATACAGGCCGCTGCATCCTGCAGTTCTGCGATTGCTGAAATATGTTTCCGATGTAGCAGGGAAAGCAGGTGTACCGCTTTCCATCTGCGGTGAGATGGCGGGACATGTGGAATATATACCTCTTCTTGTGGGGTTGGGATTTGATGAGCTTTCGATGACAGCTCACTCTGTGCTGGAAGCAAGAAAGCGGATCAGAGAGCTGAGAGCTGATAGTTGCCGTGATTTGGCTGATAGGATACTCTCTCTTCCCGATGCAACGAAAGTGGAGGAAGCTTTGCGGGAATTCAACGAGGCCGATAATCCACAATAAAGGAAAGAAATATATGGAAAAGCTTGATATTAGAAACAAAGCAGATATCGATACATCGCTTCCGCTGATTTCCATCATCGGACGCCCTAATGCTGGTAAATCCACGCTCTTCAATCGCTTGATTGGTAAGAGAAGAGCTATCACGGATCCTACTCCCGGTGTTACCCGCGATCCTATTCCTGAGCGCTGGCTGCTGGGGAATAATGCAGTGACACTTGTAGACTCTGGTGGTGTCAAACTCGATAAAGAAGGCATTGACCACGCTGTCACGGACAAGTCATTATCTCTTCTCGGCCAGAGTGATGCCATTGTTTTCCTTATGGACTGCAATGAAGTTACAGCTGAGGATATGATGCTTGTTGAAGCATTGAGACCATATAGCGACAAAGTCGTTCTTACTGTGAATAAGGTCGATGATCCGAAAAGGGAGGATCTTGTCTGGAATTTCTTCTCCTATGGCTATCAGAGGGTTGTCGGAATCTCCGCAGCCCATGGCACAGGCATTGAGGAACTGGAAGACAGTCTTCTTGGAATTCTTGATCTGGAGAGGACTGAGGAGATTCCAGAGGAGCCTGAGACAATCAAACTTGCAATCCTCGGCAAGCCTAATACAGGAAAGTCGACGCTGATGAATCTGCTCACTGGCAGAGATATCTCAATCGTCAGTCCTATCGCTGGTACAACGCGCGATGTCATGAGAGGGACCTTCATCTATAAAGGAACTGAATATACAGTTCTTGATACAGCTGGAATCAGGAGGAAGACCAAAGTCGAAGAAGATGTCGAATACTACTCAGTGAATAGAGCTATCAAGACAATCGATGATGCGGATGTCGTCCTGCTTATGGTTGATATCACAGAAGGAATAACAGAGCAGGATAAGAAGATTGCAGATCTTATCGTACGCCGCGGTAAGGGGGTTCTCCTTGTTCTCAATAAAATGGATCTGCTTTCAGGTATACCTAATGAGATTGAAGCCATCAAGGACAGAGTAAGATTTCTCTTCCCGGTCCTTTCCTTTGCGCCATTAATGCCGATTTCTGCTCTCAAGGGTATAGATATTGGGAAGCTTCTTGATATGGTATGGAGTGTCTGGAAGCAGCTGAACAAGCGTATTGATACATCCGTTCTCAATACTGCCCTGAAGAGCTGGACAAAGGATAATGAGCCACCTAGAGGAGCTGCCGGACATTATAAAGTACTTTATGGTACACAGGTCAGTGCACATCCTGTCCGCTTCCTCTTCTTTGTAAACAGAGTGCATTCATTCCCTGAATCATATATTTCCTATCTGAAGAATATGATCAGGAAAGACTTTGGTTTTTCCAATGTCCCCGTGGAGATCTCGCTTAGAGAACGACGTCGGAACCCAAGCCTCAATGAGAATGGTCCATCCAAGACGGAACAGCGCATACAGAGCGTGATGAAAGCTTCCCAAGAGAGAGGTAAGAAGAAGGCAAAAGGTACATCACGCAAGCCAGGTGGCAAGGCAAGGACAGGAAAAGCCAGAGAAAGGGCTGAGACTATTGTCCGCAATGCAGGCCAGAAGAAGGGGAGAAAGTAATGGGATATGCCTCCATCCATGGTATAAAGGCTCTCTGCTTCGATATTGATGGCACTTTCTATCCTAAGAACCAGATGATGGTCCGCTTAGCTGTTTCTTCTCTGCTGCATCTCCCTTTCGCATTGAAATACAATGCTATGAGACAGCGTCTGCGGGAAGAGACAGGATTCGGTAAAGGCGATTGCCTGGATTTTGCTTCTTTGCGGGAGAAAGAAAGCCAGATGATGTATCCCGGCCGCGAAAGCAGATACTTCATTGCAAAGGAGGAGCGGATCTTCCGTAAAACGTGGGATAAGCTTTTTCAGAGCATAAAACCTTTTCCCGGAGTGAGAGAAGCTTTGGAGAAGGCTAAAGACGAAGGATATATTATTGCGGCTCTCTCCGATTTTCCGCTTTCTTCAAAGCTGGAAGCGCTTGGGATTGCTGATCTTTTCGATTTCAAGGCTTCTGCCGAGGATTACGGAGCTTTGAAGCCTTCTTGCCGTCCTTTTGAAGAGATGCTCAGTGCGCTGGGGGTGAAAGCGGAAGAAGCACTTTACACCGGTGATAGCCGCAGTAAGGACATTGATGGGGCAAAGAATGCAGGTATGCATACAGCACTTATCTCTCGCTCTGTCAAAGTGTATAATAATGCTGATATCATCTTTTCCTCTTGGGAGGAATTCAGAAAGATGGTTCTCTAGAGGTCGCTATGCAGATAGATTCCCAGTTGCTATTGTTCGGAGCCCTGATAGTACTTGTCTCATTCCTTCTGAGCCTCATTCTTGTGCTCATCGTCAGGAGAAATATCAGGAATGACAGAATGTCGAAGATGATTACGATGCAGCAGGCTGCATTCCGTACAGAATCCGCTTCGACCCTCGACAGAATGCGTACCACATCGAAAGAATGCCAGCAGAATGTCGAATCTTCGATACAGCAGGCTGAGGATATGGTGAAGCAGATCAGTGATTCTCTGCATACGCTTTCTGATTACCAGGAAGACCTCACAGCGCTGCAGTCTGTCTGTGCTGAGTACAAGAATGCTCTGGAGAAGCTTCGTGCAGCCACAGATCAGGCTGAAGCAAGGATTTCTGTTGTCCAGCAGGAAGTCCAGAAAGTAGAAGCTGTCAATGAGCGTATGGATAGCTTCAGGCAGGAAGTCGAGAAGAGCATGAACCAGCTGCAGGACCTCAAAGCTGAATATGTCCGGCTTGTCGCAGCTACACAGGAGAGCCTTAAGACTGCTGCAGAGAATCAGAAAAGCGAGAATGAATCCATGCTCAGTGATTTCTCCGTCAAGATGGAACATACGCGTGAGCTCTTCGCCTCGTTTGTCAGCCAGGAACGTACAGATTTCAAGGCATTCACAGATTCAGAGCTTAAGAAAGCTGAGACCCTTGCAGTTGATACTGAAAACAGAAGAGACAGCATCATACGGAGCCTTGAAGATGGAAAAGCTGAGCTTGACTCGTTCCGCGCAGAGCTTACAGATACAGTGGACTCTCTTACAGCCATCCGCGATGGTATAAAAACACAAGGTGAAGACGCTGCTGCTTCTTTCACAGCAGAACTCGATAGAAAACGTACAGAGGTAGCTGCAGAGACGGATTCCTCCATCGCCTCTGCAAAGAGTGCTATCGAAGAGATTTCGCAGAAGGCAATTGATGATCTTTCCAGACGTGAGAGCGATCTGACAAGCAGTGCAGAGGCTCTCTCCGGGCAGCTTGGCCAGATTGCGGAAGAAAAGAAGCAGGCTTTCAGTGAATATATCGAGGGAACAGCTTCTTCTGTTCTTTCCCGCTTCGAAGAGGAGAGATCCTCCCTTTCTGCTGCGTTGGAAGCATTCGGTAAGGAGCAGAGTGAGGCTTCTGAGAATACGAGAGAAACTTTAGCAGAGGCTCTGAGGAACATCGAGAGTGCCAGATCCGCTCTCGACAGCGATAGAGCCGCATTCATCGAAACAACGCGCGAGTCTATCTCCAGAAGCTTTTCTGAGATGCTGGAGGGCGTCAACCAGCGCTATGAGCGTATGCGTGGAGATGCGGATTCCTTTGTCAAAGCCATTGCTGACCGCATAAATGATACAAGGGAAACAATCACATTGCTCTCCCAGGGCGAGCAGGAGAGAATACAGGATTCTGTAGAGCGCCTTCAGGAGCTTGATAGGAAGATCAAGATTTCCGAAGAGCAGCTGCAGAAGCTTTCAGAGTCTATTACTGCGACCCGTGAAGAGCTTTTCTCTGCTCAGCAGGACAGAGGCCGTCTCGATGGAGAGATTGAAGAACGTAACAAGACTCTTGCCAGGCTCAATGATGAGATGCAGCGTTCAAAGAGTGCCAGAATCAGTGAAGAAGCTGCTCTTGTCCGCCTGAAGCTTCAGATTTCCAATCTTGATAAGGAGAGGAAGAAATCCGAGAAGCAAAAGGAAGAGGAAAAGACAGAGACAGTGCCGCAGAAGAAACCTGAGGAAATGATTGAGGAATTCCCTGAAGATATCTTCACTGGCAATGTTGAAGAAGTGAATCTTGAGGATGATGAGTGAGTCCGTTTTCTGAATGCTCTCTGATTATGACTGCTCGGGCTTCCTGACCCGAGCTTTTTTTCATAGTATATTTAGTTTCTGACTATATTTTTCGGGGTACCGATTATGAAGGAAACAAGATTCTCAAGAGCTGCGTTCATCAGTCTCTGTCTGGTTTCCTTTGCACTCCATGCGATGTGTGGCGTGATCAGGCACTGTGGCAGCGAAAAGAGCGAAGATGGTTTCTGGGGAGGTTCTTCTCTCATGACATCGAGTCCTGCACCGCTTATTATTCCCTCCGAAAGTGCCTGATAAAGTGCATCTTCATCGATAAGCGCACCACGTGCGGTATTGATGAGAAATGCTGACTTCTTCATCATCCTCAGTTCCTGCATGCCTATCATGTTCTCTGTTTCTGCTGTAAGAGGTACATGAAGAGTGACGAAATCGGATGTGCTCAGAAGTTCTGTCAGTTCAAGTTGACTGTATCCCTTCTCTTCAGCTTCTTCCTTGCGGCTTCTTGATGTGTAGACAATCTCCATGCCGAAAGCTTCTCCAAGAGCGGCTACTCTTGCCCCGATGTGGCCCATACCAATGATTCCCAGTCTTTTCCCTCCGAGTTCCTGGATCGGAAAACGTGGAGCTGAGAAGCATCCTGATTCCTGCCAGCCTCCGCGCTTGACCATTTCTGAATGCGCGGCTGTATTTCTTGAAAGTTCAAAGATGAATGAAAATACAGTTTCAGCAACACCGTCTGTGCTGTATTCAGGCACGTTTGTAACGATGATACCCATCTCTGCAGCAGCCTCTGCATCGATGATGTTTGTGCCTGTGGCAGTTACTCCGATATACTTGAGCCTGGGCAGTTTCTCCATCGTTTCACGGGTGAACCGGACTTTGTTTGTTAGCACTGCATCTGTATCCCTGCATCTCGCGATGAGTTCTTCGTCTTTCGTGCTTTTGTAAATCTCCACCTCTCCAACACTCTCAAAGCCATCCCAGGAGAGATCGCCTGGATTGAGCGCATAGCTGTCGACAATTGTAATCTTCATGTTTCCATTTTAACCCAGAATCTTCCCCGTTTGACCATTTCTTACTCTGTTGTTAATTTACCAATATGCCTTTGGCATTTTTCTACTGAGATGAGAAAACGAAAAAAAGATAAACGAGGCTTTGAAAATATGGCTGAAGAGGAAGAGAAGAAGGAAGAAATGACAGAATCTGAAGAAGAGAAAAAAGAAGCAGTAGAAGAGAATACTGAGGTCTCTGAAACTGAAATCCTTCGTCAGAAAGTCAAAGAGCTGGAAGAATGTGTTGCCTCTCTGAAAGACAAAGAGCTGAGAGAAGCTGCCGAGAATGAGAATTACAGAAAAAGAATGAGACAGGAGAAGGAGAATGCAGTCAAATATGCTAATGAGTCTCTGATCCATGATCTTCTTGATCCTCTCGATAATTTCTCAAGAGCTATTGAAGCGGCAGAGAAGACAAAGGATTATGAGGCTATCAAAACGGGCGTCGTGATGGTTGAGGATCAGCTTCATACTATCCTGAAGAATAACTGGGGCCTGGAATCATTCTCCCCGGAAGGAGAGGCTTTCGATCCTTCTGACATGGAAGCATGCATGGTCAGAGAGGAAGAAGGACTTGATAAAGAAACTGTTCTTCAGGTCTTTATGAAAGGCTACAAACTTCATGGTAAAGTCATAAGGGCTGCAAAGGTTGTTGTTGGTAAGCCGAAAAGCAATTGACGAATAAAGCAAGCATTATTATTTTACCACTGGATGGAAAATCCAGACTGACAGAGATAAATATGGAGAGAAGATAAAATGGGAAAGATTATAGGTATTGATCTTGGAACAACAAACAGCTGTGTTGCTGTAATGGAAGGCAACGAGCCTACAGTTATCGCAAACAGCGAGGGAGACAGAACAACACCGTCTGTTGTCGGCTTTACGGATACAGATCGTCTGGTCGGCAAGCCTGCAAAGAATCAGATGGTTACAAACCCTGAGAATACTGTCTATTCAATCAAGAGATTCATGGGCAGAAAGTATCATGAGGTTGCTGAAGAGATTAAGATGGTGCCATACAAAGTTGTTGCTGGTGCCAATGATGAGATAAAGGTCGCTATCAGAGGACATGAGTATTCTCCGCAGGAAATCTCTGCAATTGTTCTTCAGAAGATGAAGAAGACTGCTGAGGATTACCTTGGTGAACCTGTAACAGAAGCTGTTATTACTGTTCCGGCTTATTTCAACGACGCACAGCGCCAGGCTACAAAGGATGCTGGACGTATCGCCGGGCTGGAAGTGAAGAGAATTGTCAACGAGCCTACAGCAGCAGCTCTTGCTTATGGATTCGGCAAGGAGAAGTCAGACAAGGAAGAGACAATCGCTGTCTATGACTTCGGCGGTGGTACTTTCGATATCTCAATCCTCGAGCTGGGTGATGGTGTTTTTGAAGTAAAGTCAACAAATGGTGATACTCACCTTGGCGGCGATAACATCGATCAGGTGATCATTGACTGGATGGTTGCTGATTTCAAGAAGAACACAGGTATCGATCTTTCACAGGATAAGATGGCTCTGCAGCGTCTCAAGGAAGCTGCTGAGCAGGCAAAGATTGTGCTCTCATCTTCGACGACAACTACTATCAACCTGCCATTCATCACAGCAGATGCCACTGGCCCGAAGCACCTGCAGATGGAGCTTACAAGGGCAAAGTTCGAGCAGATGATCGCTCCGCTTGTTGAGAGAACAAGAATTCCGTGTGAGAATGCTCTCCGCGATGCAGGCATTTCCGCATCCGGTGTTGATGAGGTTATCCTCGTTGGTGGTTCGTCCAGAATCCCTTGCGTACAGCAGCTTGTAAAGGAGCTCTTCGGCAAGGAGCCTCATAAGGGTGTTAACCCTGATGAAGTTGTTGCAGTAGGTGCATCAATCCAGGGCGGTATTCTCAAGGGAGATGTAAAGGATGTTCTTCTTCTGGATGTAACTCCGCTTTCTCTGGGAATTGAGACCCTCGGTGGTGTCTGCACAAAGCTTATTGAGAGAAATACTACTATTCCTACAAGAAAGAGCCAGATTTTCTCTACTGCAAGCGATGGTCAGACAGCAGTTTCCATTCATGTTCTCCAAGGTGAGCGTGAGCTGGCTTCGCAGAACAGGACACTGGGAACATTCAATCTCGAAGGTATTGCCCCAGCTCCGCGTGGAGTGCCTCAGATTGAAGTCACATTCGATATTGATGCTAATGGTATTGTCCATGTTTCTGCAAAGGATCTGGGAACAGGCAAGGAGCAGAAGATCAGAATTGAATCTTCTTCTGGCCTCTCAGAGCAGGAAATAGACAGAATGGTCAAAGATGCAGAGGCACATGCTGCAGAGGATAAGAAGGCAAGAGATACAATCGAAGCCAAGAACAACGGCGAGAGCGTTGTCTATGCAACAGAGAAAGCTCTAAAGGATTACGGCGATAAAGTCTCTGCTGATGAAAGAGCAAAGATTGAGAGCGCTCTGCAGGAGCTCAAGGATGCACTTGCCAACAGCAATGCAACAGCTGATGAGCTCAAGAGCAAGACTGAGAAAGTCCAGCAGGCTTCTATGGAGCTTGGACAGAAGGTCTATGAAGCGGCACAGCAGAATGGCAATGCTCAGAATGCTTCAGCCTCTACAGGCAGCACAGATAATGCATCATCCGCATCCGGCAAGAACGATGATGGAACAATGGATGCAAGCTACGAAGAGGTCAAGTAAAAAGGTCTTTGTGGTAATTAAGCGGAAGCAGCATGGAAGCATGCTGCTTTCTGCCGTCTGAGAGGGAGTTATGGCAAAGAGAGATTATTACGAGGTTCTGGGTGTTTCCAAAACCGCAACAGAAGAAGAGATAAAGAAGGCATACAGGAAGATAGCACTGCAGAATCATCCTGATACCCATCCTAATGACAAGGAGGCAGAGGAGAGATTCAAGGAAGCCAGTGAAGCGTATGAGGTCCTCTCAGATCCCAAAAAGAGAAGTACATACGACCAGTTCGGCTTCAGTGGCATGAATGACTTCCAGGGTGGAGCCGCCGGTAATTACTCTAATGTTTATCGCGATTTCTCCGATATCTTCGGCGGATCCAGTTTCTCTGATATCTTCTCTTCATTCTTCGGTGGCGGCCGTGCGCAGCAGAGAGGCGGAAGCTATGGCGAACCTGGCGCATCCTTACGATATGACATTACAATAGATTTCTCTGAAGCAGTCAGTGGCTGTAAGAAGGAAATCAGCTTCTCTCATAAAGTGAAGTGTTCTTCCTGCAGCGGTACAGGCGGGACAGGAAGAAAGACCTGTCCTACCTGTCATGGATCGGGCAGGGTCACCAGCGGGGGCGGATTCTTTCAGATGTCATCTACCTGCCGTACTTGCGGTGGAACTGGCTATGTGATAGAGCATCCTTGTGCCGAGTGCCATGGAAGCGGTACTGTCTCCAAGACTGAGAAACTTGCAGTTACAATCCCTGCAGGTGTCGATAACGGTGCCCGCCTTACGCTTCGTGGAAAAGGAGATGCGGGGACAAATGGCGGTTCTGATGGAGATCTTGTTCTCTTTATCACTGTCCGTCCTGATAAATATTTTGTCAGGGAAGGAAGTGATGTCTACCTGCAGATACCTATTGCTGTCACACAGGCTGCATTGGGTGCTTCCATACTTGTTCCGACTGTTGATGGGACGAATATCAAGGTGGAGATACCTTCCGGTATACAGTCCGGTACAATGCTGCGTGTAAAGGGCAGAGGTATTCCATCGCTCCGTGGATCTTCCCGTGGCGATATGTATATAAGAGTAATGGTTGAGACTCCAAGGCGCCTTTCATCAAGAGCAAAGAATCTGATGAAAGAGCTTGCTTCGGAGCTTAAGGAAACTACGAATCCGACACCGATGGAGTTCCAGGAATAATGGGTGAGAAAGTCTACGGTTATCATGCAATTGAAGAGGCGCTGAAGAAAGCTGGAATGGGTTCCACTCTCTATGTCCAGCGTCAGGGCGGAGAGAGGCTTGAAGCTCTCGTGAGAATGGCAAAGCTTACTGGTAAGGTCGCTGTGAAAAAGCTATCAAAAGATGAGCTTGAGCGTATGATGCCAGGGGTTGATATCAGGGGAGCGATTCTTGATCTCGGTGGCCCAAGACGGGGTGCATCGCGTTTGATGGAGACATCTGTAGAAGAGTTCTGTGCTTCTCTTAAAGAGGGAGAGGGTGCTCTTGTCCTGATACTTGATGGTATTACAGATCCGCATAATCTGGGGGCAATACTCCGTTCTGCCGATCAGTTCGGCGTGGATCTTGCTATGATTCCTGAGCGTCGTTCTGTCCAGGCTAACGAGACTGTTGTGAAAGTTTCTTCCGGTGCTGCGCAATATGTGAATATTGCCGTAGTCACAAACCTCACAAGAGAGATAAAGGTTCTCAAGGATAACGGCTTCTGGATTTACGGGGCGGATATGGCGGGGGAGGACAGCTATTCAGTCTCTTTCCCATCCCGTACAGCTTTCGTGATGGGATCTGAAGGCAGCGGTCTGTCGCAGCTTGTGAGAAAGAACTGCGATCATATCATATCAATTCCTATGCAGGGGCATATCGATTCACTCAATGTCTCTGTGGCAGCGGGTATTCTTCTCTACGAATTCAGACGCAGCAATCACTGAAATCAGCAGAAGTAGGCATTTCCTATATCGTCTCTATACCAGAGACCTGGGAAATGCTTTCTTTTTATGAAATCATAGGCATTTTTATTGGCTTCTCCGATACTGGAGCCTTTGCCGACAACAGTCAGATTCCTTCCACCTGTTGTGATTGCTTTTCCATCTTTTTCCTGTATGGCCCCGCAGAAGACAATAGGTCCGTCAGAGAGAGGCTCAAGGAATGTTGACGAGAGCCCTTTCACTTCCTGTCCGATTTCAGGATTCATCGGATAGCCTGCGGAAGCAAGCACCACTGCTACCGTGCAATCATCTGAAGTGGAGAGCTCGATTGAACTCACTTCATCTTTCTCCATCGCCCAGAGAATGGATATGAGATCTGTATTGATGATAGGAATCATCGCCTGGGCAGAGGGATCATTGAATCGTGTATGGTAATCAACGAGATATGGTTCTTTATCAGGAGTTATCATCAGGGAGAGCGTGAGTATGCCTTTGTAGGCAAGTTGCTCCACCTGCATTCCGTATAGAGTCGGTTTTATGATTCTCTCGATGATTTTCTCTTTTATCTCGTCAATGATTGGTATAGGGCAAAGTGCTCCCATACCACCTGTCGGTGTCTGGTCATCAGCGCTTTTTTTAGTGTAGTCGCTGGTTATAGGCAATACAAGGTATCCGTTTCTGTCCAGAAGCAATGAACAGCTGGCTGGCGTTCCATGGACAAACTCCTCCAGAAGGACAGGACCTTTCTCAAAGAGTTTTTTCGCATAGTCCAGAAGTGCTTCAGTATCATCAGAGGAGAGCATAATCCTGGAAGGTGCGACATAGTTGCTCTTGATAGTGAAATATTCGCCAGCATGTCTTTCGAGATATTTCTTCAGTCCTTCGATATCACCGAAAAGGGAACTATGAGGAATCGGGATGTTGTGGCGTCTGGTAAATGCCCTGGAAAATGATCTGTCCCCTTCGAGCTTGACAGAGTTCTCAGGTGCTCCGAATGTCTTTATCCCCCTCTCGTTGAGATACTTTACAACGCCGGTAAAGAGCGGAGCTTCGGTTCCGATGAAGACATAGTCAATACAGTATTCCCTGCATGCTTCATAGACAGCCTCTTTATCGGCTGGGTTGACAGAAGGAAGATTTGTACAGAAGCGTCCCGTTGCCAGATTCCCTGGCGCTGCATAGAGGCCGGAAAGATAGCAGCTTTTGCTGAACCACCAGGCTACAGCATGATCCTTGGCACCGGATCCCAACAGAAGAACACGCATTGATTGACTCCTTTACTTAAAACGCTACCATACCGGAAAGTGAAAAGCAAAGAAAATCAGAATTTGTTTTAGCGAAGACTTGTAAGGGCTTTTACAAGCTCATCCCGGCTTGTGGCTTCTCCTATAGCGTTTTTAGCTTTGCTGCTTGCCGGAATTCCTTTGATATAAGCCATCAGCTGTTTCTTCATCTCTCTGCATGCAATTTTCTCTCCGAAATACTTTATCGCATAATCGAGATGCCTGAGAGCCACTGCTATGCGTTCTTCACGTTCAGGAAGAGTGTATGTTCCTTTCTGTATATATTCTTTTGTCTCCCTGAAAATGAATGGATTCCCGATGGCTCCACGTGCGAACATCACTCCGCTGAGTCCTGTATCGAGGAGAGTTGCAGCATCCTCTGGCGTGAAGACATCGCCGGACCCGAAAAGCAGTATATTGCTTCCTTCAAAGTGCTTTGCGAGTGTTCTGAAAGCATTTCTATCGGCTTTGCCGCTGTAACCCTGGGCTCTGGTTCTTGCATGGAGAGTGAGCATCTCACAGCCTGCTTCTGTGACAGATTCTGCAAAGTCAAGATAGTTCATGGATTTCTCATCCCATCCAAGCCGGAATTTGACTGAGACAGGTGTGTCTGTAAATTCTTTTATGGTCCTGACTATGGCTGCAGCCATTTCCGGTGTTCTCATCAGGGCAGACCCGGCTCCAGTCTTCACGACTTTAGGCACAGGACAGCCACAGTTGATATCTATTACCGTTGGCTTGTAACCGATAAGTTTCGGCAGTGCTCTTCTCACAGGATCGTCAGAGGGACCGAAGAGCTGGATGATGAGTTTCTCTTCGCCGGGAAAACGTTCGAGAAGCGTCTTTGTCTTTTCGCCATCTCTGGCAAGTCCTTCAGCACTTACCATTTCCGTGACAGAACAGTCTGCCCCGTATTCATGAGCGATTTCCCTGAATGCTTTATCTGTATATCCTGCTAAGGGCGCCAGTATGAAAGGCCCTCCGATAGTCTTAATGTCCACCCCTTGATAGTAACACAGTCTTTTCAAATTGCCATCGGTGTGTTAGCTTCTTTCTTATGAAGCAGAAAATGGCGCACGATGATGACTGGGCCTATGTATATGTAGTAAAAAATCCTTCTTATAACGATATATGTCTCTGTGCATGGGACAGCGTTCTCTATGCAGGAACTCCTGTTGTTTATGAAACACGCTTTGGCCTTGATCTGGGGACGATTGTTGGGCCAGCTCCTATGCCTGGCAAATCTTATATGCCTGGATATACAGATGTTCATGGCGCATGCCTTCATTTTTCCAATGAGAAAGAAGAGGATGATGTCAGGTACACAGCAGACAGCAACGCACATCAGTGTGATTCATGTTTCTGCTGTCAGATCACGAAAGAACCTGAGAAGGTGAAAGTTGATGGAGACGTGACCTGGATTGATCATCTTGCGACTCCCGCAGAGATGGCCCGATATGCTGAAAATGAGGCAAAAGAGGAGGAAGCCCTGCTGATCTGCCGCGAGAAGATCAGAAAACATGAGCTTGGAATGAAGCTTGTTACGACCCATTTCCTTCTTGGTGAGCCAAAAGTCATATTCTTTTTCACAGCAGATGAGCGTGTCGATTTCCGCAACCTTGTAAAGGATCTTGTCGCTGTCTTCCGCATGCGTATTGAGCTGCGACAGATCGGCGTGAGGGATGAATCACGTCTGATAGGAGGCCTTTCCGTCTGCGGCCGCGATTACTGTTGCCATCTGATGACTAAAGAGATGGATCCTGTAACGATAAAAATGGCCAAAGAGCAGAATCTTTCCCTCAATTCGATGAAGATCTCTGGACCGTGCGGCCGTCTTCTCTGCTGTCTTGCTTATGAATATGATTACTACATGGAGGAAAAAGCAGGCTGTCCGCCAGAAGGAACAAAGCTCAGGATAGACAGGGAACTCTGGAGAGTGAGCGAAATCAATATTCTTTCCCGTAAAATCACTGTTTCCGGAAGCGAGGGACGCACGCTGCAGATTCCGTTTGAGGAAATCTCTTTCAACAGTGCTACAGGCTATTGGGATGTGAGCGAGGAGTATCAGGAAGAAATATTCTCGACTTGACCGGATAAAACATTGCCTGATAAAGTGTTGACGCGTGATTATCTTTATGATAACTTCTGAAGCGCTGTCATGATGATGACAGCTGTTTCTTGAATTAAACGATTGTAATTGTTTGGAGGAATAAATGGCTAACAAGTCAGCTGAAAAGAGAGAACGCCAGGAAGCGAAGCGCCGTCTGCGCAACCGCATGGCCAAGAGCACAATGCGTACAGCTATCAAGAAGTTTGATGCAGCTGTAGCCGCCGGCGACAAGGAAGCTGCTGTAAAGGCACTTGCTGAGAGCAATAAGCTTCTTGATACAGTTGCAGGCAAGGGAATCATCCACAGGAACACCGCCGCTAGAAAGAAGAGCAGACTCGCACACGCTTACCACAAGATGGTTTGACGCGTGAAGGGAGTGCGCTATGGAGAAACTTACAAAAGCTGCTATCATAGAGAGCCTTCATGCGAAGCTTGGCGTCAACAGAACAGATATCCATGCTATCATTGATGAGCTTTTCGAAGAGATCAAGGATGGTCTGAAAGATAATCGTGTTATTGAGCTCCGTGGTTTTGGTACGTTTGAAGTTCGTATCAGAAAAGGCCGTGAGAAGGCACGCAATCCAAAGACTGGTGATGTCGTAGCTGTCGATAAGCATGGAGTTGCTATCTTCCGCCCTGGTAAGGAGCTGAAGGATTTTGTCTGGGACATCACAACAGGCCCAGAAGAGGAATAACAGCTTGAAAATGGTAAATACAAATGCCACGAGAAGCCTCAGGACACTATGTTCTGAGGTTCTTGTTTTAACAATATCTGCATTTATCTATGCAATGGCCTTTCCTGGTTTCATGATTCCGGAAGGCCTGGGTTTTATAGCGTTCTTTGCCCTTATCCCTGTTTTTGCTGTGATAAGGCATACATCATGGAAGCATGTATGGTGGATGGGATTCCTTTTCGGTTTTGTTTTCTATCTTTTCTTTGCCTACTGGCTGAAGAGCTTCCATGCGCTTGCAATTATCCTGATACCTGTCATCAAAGCTTTTGAGATGATGCTCTGCTTTGTGGCCCTTAAAGTTGCAGACAGCTTCTTCAAGCGCTTCGGTTATATTGTCCAGGCTGTCATCTGGACTGCATATGCCTATCTTTCAGAGAGCTGGTTCGCAGGATTCTCATATGGCAATATAGCATATGCTTTTTATAAGTATACTCCGTTCGTGCAGATTGCTGACATCACAGGACTGTGGGGAATAGTATTCCTTGCGCTCCTTCCGCAGCCGTTCCTTGGCCGTTATCTTGCAGATCTCTTCCGTTCTGCTGCACCGTGCTTTAAGGAATATATCAGGAAGAATATTGTTTTTGTCATTGTTTATGCACTCCTGATGATTCTTACATTTGTCTATGGTGCTGTGAAGACATCGGAGTGGAGAAACAAAGAGCCTGACAGGGTCTGGGATGTGGTTGCTGTCCAGCACAATCATGATTCCTGGAAAGGCGGTTATGTCACATATCTGAGGAACTTTAATAATCTCAGGCTCTATACAACAGAAGCTCTATCAGCCACAGAGCCTGATATTGTCATCTGGAGCGAGACGGCTTTTGTTCCATCGGTTGCCTGGCATACCAGTTATTCTACTGAGGGTTCTGGATATGAGACAACGGCAAAGCTGGTTGATGAGTTTGTCTCCTTTGGAGAGAACCTTGGCGTACCTCTTCTCACTGGAAATCCGGAAGGAGTGATTGCCGACCCGTCTCTTCCTCCTATTCTTGAAGATGGAACGACGAACAGAATAGATTACAATACAGTTATCCTGTTCGATGACGGGGAAATCAAAGAGACATACCGTAAGCAGCATCTTGTACCGTTTACAGAATACTTTCCCTATGAGAAGCAGCTTCCGTGGCTTTATAACCTTCTTCTTGCCAATGATTATAACTGGTGGCTGGAGGGCGATGAGTCCGTTGTTTTCGATTCCGATGGTGTGAAGTTCAGTACTCCTATCTGCTTTGAGGATAATTTCGGTTATCTTTCCGCTTCTTTTGTTGCTTCTGGAGCTGATGTCATTGTCAACATGTCCAATGACAACTGGTCGAAGAAGGTCAGTGCAGAGCTTCAGCATGCAGCTATGGGTGCGTTCCGTTCAATCGAGACCAGAAAATCCACAATCAGAGGCACAAACAGCGGTATCACATGTCTTATTACCCCGGATGGGACAATGCATGAGGCGATGGAGCCTTTCAAGATGGGATGGCACCTATATCATGTGCCTGTTTACACTCATGAGAGCAACAGTGATACATTCTATGTCCGCCATATCGACCTGTTTGCTTATATTGCTGTATATGCTTCCTATATCCTTCTTGGAGCAGGAGCTGTACTGAAGATAATCTCATTGGTCAACAGGAAGAAGAAGGCATGAAAGCCAGTATCATAGTCATCGGTACGGAGCTTACCAGAGGTATCATCCATGATAGCAATGGTCCGCTGATTTCCAGAGAGCTTACACATCTGGGTGTGCATATCTCCCAGATCGTCTCACTGCCAGATGATGGTACGATAAAGAGTGTGCTGGGAGCTCTTATGAAGTCCTCTGATGCGGTTTTTATTACAGGAGGACTTGGCCCGACTTGTGATGATATGACACGCTCTGTCATTGCAGAAGCTGCTGGAAGGAGCCTTGTACAGGATCCTGCTTCATGGGCTTTCCTTGTCCAGAAGCTTGGAGACAAAGCCTATGGCGCTAATTCGCGGCAGGCAATGATTCCTGAAGGCTTCTCGATGATAGAGAATCCAAATGGAACAGCTCCCGGCTTCTATGGCTATGGTGGAAGCACTTTGATAATCTCCCTTCCCGGTCCTCCACGGGAAATGGAACCTATGTTCTATGAGAGTGTCATTCCTTTAATCAGAGAAAAACTTGATCTGCCGGATGCTGAGCGTGATGAGTATACATCATTCATCACAGCAGAGGCCAAACTTGAAGAGCTGTATGAATCAGTTGATCCGGAGCTTGACTGGGGAACAAGGTTCCAGGATTACAGAATCTCTCTCTATGTCTCTGGCAAGACGAAGAAGGAACGGAATGAGGCTATCGGAAAGCTGGAGGCAATGGTTGGCCGTCACAGAATTGAGCCGGGACAGCTCGATGCGCTCTCGATGCTGGTTGCTTCACTTGAGAGACACTCTGCTACTGTTTCTGCAGCTGAAAGCTGTACAGGCGGTGTCGTCTCTTCGCTTCTGACATCCCGTCCGGGTTCTTCTCGTTTTATGCTTGGCAGTGTGACAAGCTATGCCTCTTCCGTGAAAGAATGGGTACTTGGTGTCAGCCGTGAGACTGTGGAACAGAATGGAACTGTATCATCCGAATGTGCTTTGCAGATGGCTGAAGGCGTCAGAAGAATCACCGGATCTGATTATTCGCTTTCTGTAACAGGTGTCGCAGGCCCTGATAAAGACGAAGGGAAAGATGTCGGGACAGTTTATCTGGCATTTTCCGGCAAGGATAGGGAAAGCCAGGCGGTACTTCTCCGCTTCTCTTCATGGGGACGAGAGTCAATCAGGCGGAAAGCTGCTACAGCTGCTTTCATCCTGCTTTCTTCATATATCGAGGGAGAGGATGTGGATGAGGTTGTATCAAGCTGGAATTATATCTGAGCTATTCTGCGTATTTCGCTGCCAGATCCTTTCTTATCCTGGCTGTGATGGTTATGCTGTCATCTGAGTAGTCGATATTCCTTATGCTTCCATCTTTTGCAATCCTGCTGATTATATCAGAGGAGATGGGGGCTGTGATTGTCACTGTCCTATATGATTCATCTGTGATATCAGCCATGGCACTGAGAAGCTTGTCTATGCCCCTCTTTTCCTTCATGCTGGTCTCGACAATCCTGTATGGCTCTCTGAGAAGGGAGGCATAGGCAATCTCATCGTAGATTTCGTCTGTTTTATTTATGACGAGTATTTTCGCTTTTTCCAGAGCTCCGAGATTGAATAGAGTCTCTTTCGTCTTTTTCAGACAGCCATATGCATCGGGGTGGGAGGCATCTGCGACAATGATGATGGCATTTGCACTCAGAGCCTCCTCGAGTGTTGATGAGAATGCTTTGATCAGCACCTCTGGCAGGTCTGAGATGAATCCTACAGTATCAGAGAGAAGTACTTTCTGGCCATTCGGGAGCTGCAGTGCCCTTGTTGTTGTGTCGAGCGTGGCAAAGAGCTTGTCTTCCGCTGTTACACCAGCTCCGGTCAGTGCATTCAGTATTGTGGATTTGCCTGCATTGGTATATCCCGTAAGGGCAAAGGAGAAAATACCATTTCTCTCCCGTTCCTTCCTCTGTGTTTTCCTGATGTTCTCCACACTGCCGATTTCTCTGTCCAGTGCTCTCATCCTCTGATCTATCAGACGGCGTTCAAGTTCTATCTTCCTCTCTCCTTCACCCTTTGCACCTCTCACACCTCCACGCTGCTGGGAGAGATTCGCTTCTCTGTTCTGCAGCCTTGGTTTCAGGTAGAGCGCCTCTGCTTTTGCTATCTGGAGCCTGGCTTCTCGCGAATGGGCATTCTGGAAGAAAATCGCAAGGATGACAGCTTCCCTGTCTGAGATCGGCACTCCTAGAAGATGCTCAAGATTCTTTTCCTGCCTTGGGGAAATAAAGGCATTGATGACGACTTCTTCCGCCTCTGTTGCTCTGAGGCATTCCAATGTGTTCTCAGCCTGTCCTGGTCCTATGTAGAAGGCAGTGTTTATCTCTCTTAATGTATATGTGACTGTAAGTGCAACTGGAAGCGAGAGAGTCTTCAGCAGGCTTTCTGTCTCTTTTTCCCTGAGAAGCGTCATTCTCTCATCTTCACCTTGTTGCCGTATGTTGATAAGCAGTACACTCATTACCATTGATTCTATACTTTTCATGGCTGTGGATGAAGATACTCCGATGCTGTATCATCTGTGTATGAATAATCTTCCACGCTGGGATCTGAAAAGAATATATCCCGACTTAGATAAATTCCATGACGACATAAAAAAAGTCAGAAAACTCTCTCTGCTCATTGAGAAAAGCTGCCGTTCCGCTCTTCCCCTGAAAAGTCTTATTGACCTCAATGATCAGGCAGAATCCCTGATTGTGAATATCACAGCATATGCGGAGGCTCTTCTTTCAACGGATTCGACCAATCCTCTCTTTTTGAAGATAATGTCAGAAGCTGAAGCAGCTTCTGTAAGATATGAGAAAGCTGAGGATATGTTCACGCGTACTATAGCTGCGAGAAAGAGCGAATTCTCTTTGCCTGAGCTTAAGGATTATCAGCTTTATCTGTCTGAGATCCTTACACAATCTGAACATCTGATGTCTCCTGCAGAAGAAGCTCTGGCATCGGAGCTTTCACGCTCAGGTTCCTCCGCATGGGAACGTCTTATGGGTTCCATAACCGCCACGGCAGAAGAAGGGGGAAAGACGCTTACTCAGCTCCGCCTCATGGCCTCTGACGCTGATAGGAGCGTGAGAGCAAAAGCCTATAAGAGCGAGCTGGCTCTTCTTAAGGAACATAGCGTTGCATTGGCATCCTGTCTCAATGGTGTGAAAGGGACTGTCCTGACACTTGAGAAGCGTCGTGGCTGGAAATCACCGCTTTCCCGTTCTCTCTTCTCTTCAAGGATTGATGAGGAGATTCTTGATAGCCTTCTTGCGGCCATGGAAGAATCCCTTACAGGTTTTCAGGAGTATTTCAGAACAAAAGCAAAGCTTCTGGGCGTGAAGAAACTTGAATGGTATGATCTCTTTGCTCCTGTCGGAAAGGCTGGAAGGACTTATAGCTACGATGAGGCTAAGGATATAGTCATATCTTCTTATTCAGCTTTCTCATCCGAAATGGGAATATTCGCTCAGAAAGCTTTTGATAGCAACTGGCTTGATGCTGCACCTGCAAAAGGGAAGACAGGTGGAGCTTATGACATCTTCTTCCCGGAAGCAAAGGAGAGCAGGGTATTCCTCAATTTCGATGGAAGCTATGATAGTGTGTCTACGATAGCTCACGAGCTTGGCCATGCCTATCATGATTCAGTTGTAAAAGATCTTCCGCAATCCCTTTCAGCTTATCCGATGACGCTTGCCGAGACTGCATCGATTTTCGGCGAAATGCTTGTATTTGATCATGTGAGAGAAAATGCGGATAAGGATGAAGCGCTGCTGGTGACAGAAGCCTTTGTGCAATCGGCCTCACAGGTTATTGTCGATATCTATTCCAGATTCCTGTTTGAGAAAGAAACCTTTGAAAAAAGAAAGAAAGGTGAACTTTCTCCTGAGAAACTCTCTTCCATCATGCTTTCTGCCCAGAAGAAAGCCTACGGGGAGGCTCTTGGATCCAGGCACCCATATATGTGGGCTGTGAAATCACACTATTATTCGGCTGATTTCTCTTTCTACAATTATCCTTATGCATTCGGGGAACTCTTTGCTCTTTCCCTTTATTCACGGAAAGATGAGGCCGGTTTTGCAGAGACCTACAGGGATGTCCTTCTTCATACAGGACGGGAGGATGCTGCTTCCTGTGCGCTCCGTGCCGGTTCTGATATCCGCAAGCCTGAATTCTGGAAGGATGGGCTTGATCTCATTCTTTCTTATTCGGAGAGGCTCAGATCATGGTTGTGAGAATAGAGAAGATGGCTACGGGAGCACTGGGAGTAGCCCACTGCGGAGAGCGGACAGTGCTGGTCAGCGGGGCACTCCCCGGAGAACTCGTGGAATGCGGCAATTGCAATGATAAGAAAGGTTATATCCTTTCAGAAGCTGTAAAGGTGATTGAAGCTTCTCCCGACAGGGTTTTTCCAGTCTGTCCTTATTATGATATCTGCGGTGGCTGTGACTTCCAGATTGTTTCTGAGAAGACAAGTGCTGAGATTAAAAGAGACATATTGAAGGATAATCTCCGCCGTATAGGAGGAAGAGATGACATTCCTGAAGATGTTCCGATTTATTGGGGGGCATTTTCAGGCTATCGGCACCGTGCGCGTTTCCATGTCGATCTGCAGAAAAGGCGCTGTGGATTTCTTGCAAGGAAATCCTCTGAGCTTGTCAGTCTGGAAAGCTGTCCCGCCCTCTCTGGACGGCTTAATATGCTTCTTGAGGATAAACGGAAACTGCTGGATGCAGGACGCGGGGCAATGTTCTCGAATTCCATTGACAGGAAAACGGGCTTTGCGGAGGTGCAGGCATTTGAAGGTGATGATGCCATCTCGCTGGGGGATGAGAGAGTGACAGTTAATGCGGGCGGGATAGAATATACAGTCTCTGCCAGGGTTTTCTTCCAGTCTAATCCTTCCGTGCTTCCTCATCTGCTTTCTTTCGTCAGGGAACATGCCGTCGGCGATGTCATCATGGACCTTTATAGCGGGGTTGGCACATTCTCAGCACTTTTCGAAGGTTCTGGCTGCCGGGTCTATGCTGTTGAGCGTGACAGATCATGTCTTGCACTGAGTCATATCAATGCTCCTTCCGCACTCTCGTTTACAGCAGATGTTGCCCTCTGGGGAAAGAAGAATGGCCGCCATGCTGACACTGTCATTGTCGATCCTCCACGTACCGGGCTTGCTCCTGATGCGCTCTCTCTGATTCTTTCCTGGAAACCGGAGAGGATTATTTACGTCTCATGCAACAGTGCAACACTTTCGCGTGATGTGAAAGCGATGGAAGAGTATGGAATCAGGGCGTTGGCGCTGTTCGATTTCTATCCAGGCACAGGACATGATGAAAGCGCACTGGTCCTTGAGAGAGTCTGAAAATAGCAAAAAGTATTGTAAGCAAAGCTTATTTTATTGCAGAGCATGGTTTTGCGCTTTTGTATGCACTCTCTTTTCTTTTTCAGGTCCAGCCGCCTTTCCTTGACTTTTAGAGTGTTTCAGAAGATATTATCTGTAACTATACCAATATTAGGAGAATCTGATGAGCATTATCGAATTTATCGAAGCTAGAGAAATCCTT
>CALXLB010000098.1 GCA_944389085.1 uncultured Spirochaetaceae bacterium | reverse complement strand
CATTTTATTGCCATTTCCTCTCTCTTGCTACAGCTTTCTTCATGCAGGAGTCTTCATTTCTCACTCTTCTACTGCATTGATTTATGCTGCATTTACCTTTGTTGCTTTAACTTTTACAATTCACGATGAAAGCATGGCAGATGCAATGACGAAAATGCTGAGGATGCTGAAAAAGGGAAGAGTCCCGGATGCCGGAGATCTAACACTGGGAAGGGAGGAATTCGTCTCTCTTGTATCCCAGGCTGTCAGCGATGGTTATATCGAAGGGGTGTATATCTCTTTCTGCGACAGTGCGCCGACTTCATCGCTCTTGTCGGGAGCTGAGCTTACAGAGAAAGGAAAGGAAAAAGCCAGAGGCTTCTTCCGGTGAGCGAGTCCTGACTTCCACGGAATATACAGCAAAAGCCATGAGCTTGATGAAGAATGTGGCTTCACATAAAATCGGGACTATGAACGTAAAAGAGGAGCTTTTGTCCATCCTGCTGGAAAATGAGGAAGGAATATCCGGTTCGGAGCTGGCAGAGAGGATAGGATGCTCGCGGATGGCTATATCAAAGAGTGCGGCAGGGCTTGCTGATGAGGGCTACAGGCTCTCTGTATCCAGGAGCGATGGTTATAAGCTGGAAAAGAGCGATGTGCTCTCTTCCCAGATGCTTGAGCATATCTTTAATATTCCTGTTTATTATCGTCCTGTCGTTTCAAGTACTATGACGGAAGCCAAGGATCTCATCAATAAAGGTGCAGATGTACCGTTTGCGGTTGTCGCAGGCCGGCAGGAAGGTGGAAGGGGCCGTCTTGGAAGAAGCTTCTTCTCTCCAGAGGGAGGCGTGTATATGTCCATTGTCCTTGGCGGATCCTCTATTCCCGATCCCGAGCTCCTGACAACAGCTTCCTGTCTGGCAACTGTAAAGGCTATAGAAGCACTGAGCGGTATAGGCTGTTCAATAAAATGGGTCAATGATATCTACGTTCATCACAGGAAAGCCGTTGGAATACTTACAGAAGGTATTGTCAACATGGAAGAGGGCGGTCTGGATAAGGCTATCATCGGAGTCGGAATCAATCTTCAGGGCGGCTCTGATGCAATTCCTTCCGAGCTGAAGGAGAAGATGATTTATCTCTATCCTGGGGGAAATGTACCTTTTACCAGAGCTGAACTCGCTTCAAGAGTTGCAGATGAGATTCTTGCTATTCAGGGAAAGGAATTCATCGAGGAATATAAATCACGCTGTTTCATACTTGGCAGTGAGGTTACTGTGATAAAAAACGGGAAAGAACGGCAGGCTATTGCTCTGGATGTGGATGAAAGGGCACGACTTGTCGTAAGATACCCTGACGGAAAAATAGAAGCGCTCTCTTCGGGAGAGGTCTCGCTGAGAATCTGAGAGGTTGCAATGCTTACAGAACTGAAGAATGAATGGAAGAAAGCGATAGAAGAGGAGCTGAAAAGCTATCTTGGAGTTGATGATATACCAGAACTGACAATAGGTGTCCCTCCAAAAAGCGAGATGGGAGATGCCGCTTTCCCGATGTTCCCTTATGCCAAAGCTGCAGGTAAGGCACCTGCTGTAATTGCAAAGGATATAATGGCGCAGCTTGATAAAAAGAATCACCCGGATGGTGAGATGCTTGTCTCTGGTCCTTATCTTAATATCCGTTTTGATATCCCATCCCTTGCAGGGAAGATAATAGAGTCTGCTATCTCTTCTTCTGATGATTATGGCCACACGGAGGATCTTGCGGGAAAGAAGATCATGGTTGAGTTCTCCTGCCCGAATACAAACAAGCCGCTTCATCTTGGACACATGAGGAATGATTCCCTTGGCCAGTCTGTCTCTGAGCTTCTGAAAGCAGCAGGGGCTGAGGTGATGAAGGTCAATCTCATTAATAACCGTGGTGTACATATCTGCAAGTCCATGCTTGCTTATAAGCTCTTCGGCAATGGTGAGACTCCTGAATCGACAGGGGAGAAAGGTGACCATTTTGTTGGAAGATACTATGTGAGATTCGCCCAGTGGGAGAAGGAAGCGGAGAAAGCAAAGGAAGAGAATCCTGCAATTGTTTCAGATCCTTCGTTTACGGATCCTGATCAGGAAGCCCAGAAGATGCTCAGACTCTGGGAAGCTGGAGATGAGGAGACAAGAGCGCTCTGGGAGAAGATGAACAAATGGACTCTCGAAGGCCTGGCTGAAAGCTATGAGAATATGGGAATCTCCTTTGATAAGCTTTATTACGAGAGCGAGACATATAAACTTGGCCGCAACGAGGTTATGAAAGGTCTTGAGATGGGAGTCTTCAAGAAGGAGGAGGATGGATCTGTGCAGGTTGATCTTGCTCCTATCGGTCTTGATAAGAAAGTCCTGCTCCGCCGTGATGGTACTACTCTCTACATGACGCAGGATATCGGGACGGCGGTCAAGCGCCATGAGGACTGGCCATTCGATTCCCTTATCTATGTCGTTGCTTCAGAGCAGAACTATCATTTCAGGGTTCTTTTCTATGTCCTTGGTCTTCTTGGTTATAAGTGGGCAGAAGAGCTCCATCACCTTTCCTATGGCATGGTCAATCTTCCGGAAGGAAAGATGAAGAGCCGTGAAGGGACGGTCGTGGATGCCGATGACCTGCTTTCAGAGCTGACAGTCCTTGCCAGAAATGAGATTGAGGCAAAGGGAAGGGAGGAAGCAGTCGGTGATGTCGATGAGACTGCCAGAAAGATTGCACTCGGTGCACTCAACTACTATCTTCTTCAGGTTCAGCCTCAGCATGATATGGTCTTCGATCCGAAGAAGTCCATCTCATTCAATGGCAATACCGGTCCTTATCTGCAGTATACATGTGCCCGTATCTCCTCGATTCTCCGCCGTTATGAAGAGGACAAGGAGAGCTATGGCTCATCTTTTGATGCATCGCTTCTGAGCCTTGAGGATGAGAAAGTACTTCTCAAAGCAATTGAATCATTCCCAGACATGGTCAGGAAAGCAGCTCTTTCATATGATCCTAGCATCATTGCTTCCTATCTCTATGATAACGCGAAGACGTTCAGCCATTATTATCATGACAATCAGATTCTAAAGGCTGAGACAACAGAGCTTTCCCTTGCAAGGATCAAGCTGATCAGCGCATTGAGAGTTGTCATGAAGAATGGTTTTGCACTCATCGGAGTTCCTTATCTGGAATCGATGTAAAATTTTCTTTGAAAGTCCTCTGCCATAAGCTATCCTGATGAAAAAGGAGAGTATGTATGAAGAAGAGTTCTCTCATCATGGCAGCAGGGCTTGTATTATTGTTCTCCTGTACTGAGCCCATTGCTATTATACCCCCCCCAAAAAAAAGTACACAAGTAAAAGCAGTCGCAATTCTCTCTGACAGTCAGATTGATGTTTCTGCCACTGATCCATCTGAAGCTGGAAATCTCTACGCTGAAGTCATTTATTCCGATGGAGGGAGGGAATATGAAGCGCTCCCAGAACTGATGACGGATAAGACCGTATTCAATACTGCGGGAGTGAAGCAGGTCACTCTTGAGAAAGATGATGCCAGCACATTCTGTGATATTTTCGTATATGACATGACGCTTTCAGAGATGCAGGCAAGAATGACAGAGATTGTTGCAAGCGGAAACGGTGCAGAACTGCAATCTTTCTGCAGCGGTAAATATGTCCTTGTCGATGAGGAAGCACTCTCGAAGGGGCCATTGACAGCTGTTGATGATGTCATGAGTTATCCGGCTTTCCTTGATACATATTTCCGGGGGCCTGCTGGAATGGCTCTCTGTGATTTCTCCGGTGGTGTGTATGCCTGGCAGAACATGGCTGATATATCAGCAGATGGAATCACATTTGACAATCTCAATGTAAAGCTTACAGATCTTGCCGGTTCGGAGGGAAATTCACTGATCAATGGTATCTACATTTCTGGAGAAAACGCGCGGATTATCAACAGCAGTTTCAGCAATGGTGTGGTTGCTGAGGACAAGACATTTTTCGGAATCTATATTGAAACCGATGCAGGGAAGACTGAAGTTTCGGATGTGTCTCTCACTGGCTTTGATTCTGCCTTGGCAGTCAGGTCTGGTGCTGCAGATATCCGGAATGTGACTTTTGATGGCATCATTGCCATATACATTGAATCTGTTGATGATTTTGATTCGGTTTCGCTTTCAGGCTGTAATACGCTTAATGATGACCGGACTGAAGTCCCTCATGATGTGATTGTCATCGGAAAGGATGATGTGGTGGGAACAGATGTGGAAAAAGCAAATGAATGGTTTGAGAGAATGAAGAACCTCAACCCCGGGCTTGTTTTCGGTAGTACTACATCCCTTGAAATCGGAGGCGCTGAGATTGAAGGATGGACCCCAGTCGACGGAGGAGACGTTGAAGCTGGTTTGTGATTTCTTCAGAGTCTCTTTCCGCTAGCTTGCGGATAACTCCAGTTGAAGCTGTATTCAACTCATGCGGTTGTCTGCAGCTTCTTTCATTTCAGAGATTTCCGGTAGAGAATCATGTCCCTGAGAATTTTACCATTCTCTATTATTTGATGGTCATACTGCAGAAAGAAGTCTTTTCTCATGCCATAGGCTGTGAATCCGTTCTTTTCATAGAATGCTCTTGCTGGAGAGGAATCTCCGGTACCTGCTATGAGATAATCACAGTGGCTGAATTCTTCTGCAAGATGTTCAATCATGGCAGAGCCGAAGCCTTTGCCTCTCTTTTCCTCTGCCGTGACGATATTCATCAGTTCTGCTGTATTGCCTTCTGCCACGACAAGGGCCAGTGTGGCGATGGATGAGACGTCGCAGAGTGCGAAAAGCCTCCCTTTGTGAAGATATTTGCCGAGCATTGTAATATCTTCATCGCCTTGCAGGAGAAGTGGAATGAACTCGGTGCAATCAGAGAGGATTTCTTTAAAATTCTGCAAGGATACCCTCCAGATATGAGATTTCTTCTTCTGCTGGAACTGGCTGCCAATGGCTGTGCACTATTGTCGTGGCATCAAGCTTTCTGAGTGTTTTAATGAATGATGAAAGCTCTTCCTTTCTATACCTTCCTCCACTTTCCAGATCTGCATCGCTGAGTATTTCTCCGGAAGAGGCATCTCCTATGAAAAGAATTTTTTCTGAGGGAATGAGGATCAGCGTGCTGTCATCTGTATGAGGAGAGATTACGTGCATCAGGGAGAGGGTGATTCCCCCTGCATCTATGCGGAGGCTCTTTCTGAAAGAGATATCCGGTACTCTGATATCAAGAGAGGAAGGGGTCTTGTATTCCTTTCTCAGAAATGAATAGTCTTCGGATATATAGCTCCTGAAAAGCTCCTCCGGATCAGTTTTTGCGATTGCTTGCAGATGGCTGCATGTCTTTTCATTTGCAAGTGAAAGTCCATTGGTATATGCCAGTGCAAAACTGTGGTCCCAGTGGCTGTGTGTGAGGATAGTCAGTTCAGGAAGCGGTAGCTGCTCTTTTTCTAGTTCACTGTAGAACAGCCTTATATGTTCCTCTGAGCTTCCTGCATCGATTGCGATGGAGAATCTGTCCCCTTTGATATATCCCAGCATGGGTCTGTCATAAGCAGGGTCAGGAGGCATGAACATTATTCTTTCAGAGAGTTTTTCCATAGGCATATATTAACAATTATATGAGCGTCAGGCTTCTTTTTTCTTTGTAAGTATTGAAGCGAAAGCTGCGGCATCTTTTTCCAGATCCTCGTCGTTGCCATCCAGTATTGATTCCAGATGCACCAGAAGCAGTGAGGAGAAAAGGGAGGCCAGGAATTCATCGTTTGCGCCCAGTGCATTCATGATTACACCGACCTGGCTTTTCAGCATTAAAGATAGTGCAGATACTTCTTCTTCAGCTCTTTTGTCTGAGTATCGTAGGGAGAAGATTACACGAAGGTATGGCAGAAGAGAATCATCGGAGAATATTTCTGTCCATTTGAGAGCGATTCTGGAAAGAACTGTTTCGGCATCGCCATCGAGTTCCAGACGGAAACCTTTAGCCATCAGTGCTTTGTGTCCTTCTGCAAATACTGCCTCCAGTATTTCCTCTTTCGATCTGAACCAGTGGTAGATAGAAGCTTTGTTTATTCCGAGATCCTCCGCAAGCGACTGCATTGTAAGCTTGTCTATGCCCGAGAATGCTATGATATCTGTAGCGCTTCTGATTATCTCAGTTCTGCTTGTTTTCATGATTTTATGATAATCCAGAACTTTGCGAACATCAATAAACTAACAAACGTTTGGTTAATTACTGACTATTTTCTGATATGGGCACTCTTTTTGCTGTTTCCTTCTTGAACATGCAAGCTTAAATCTGTAAAACAACTGCAGACTAAATTCAAAGGACACAAAATGTACGCATTAGTTGAAATCCTTGGCAAGCAGTATAAGGCAGAAGAAGGCCAGGAACTGGTTGTCGATAGACTCAATATGGAAGAGGGTTCTTCCTATGAGATTGAGAAGGTTCTGGCTGTCGTCGATGGTGATTCCGCTAAATTTGGCGCTCCTTATGTAGAGGGTGCAAAGGTAACGGCAACTGTCGGTGGTGAGTTCAGAGGAGAGAAGGTTAAGGTTTACAAGTTCCACAGACGCAAGGGCTATCGCCGCACACAGGGACACAGAGAGACTTATACCACGATCAAGGTCGAGAAGATCGAAGGCTGAGGAGGGAGAGAAATGGCACATAAGAAAGGTGGCGGTTCATCCCGCAACGGACGCGACTCCAATGCACAGCGCCTTGGCGTCAAGAGATTCGGTGGCCAGCTGGTGAAGGCAGGCGAGGTTATCGTCCGCCAGAGAGGTACAAAGATCCATCCGGGTGCTAACTGCGGCTGCGGTAAGGATTATACTCTTTTCGCTCTTGTAGCGGGTACTGTGAAATTCCACGAGAGAAAGAATCGCAAGTACTGCTCAATCGTTGAGAGCACAGAGGCAAAGGCCGAGTAATAATGTTCGGTTTCTCCGACGAGACATATATTGATATAGCTTCCGGCAATGGCGGGCACGGCTGTGTCTCCTTCCGCCGGGAGAAATTCGTCCCCAAAGGCGGACCCGACGGCGGTGACGGCGGGCGCGGAGGGGACGTTGTTTTCGTTGTCAAGAACAACCTCCGTACTCTTGGCCACCTGAAGCTTCAGCGTTCGTTCAGGGCTGAGAATGGCAGACCTGGACAGGGTGCCAGATGCGCTGGACGTGATGGTAAGGACGTGGAGATTCCAGTTCCGCCTGGAACTGTGATCAGAAATGCAGAGACCGGTGAGCTTATCAAGGATCTTACAGGGTTAGACAGATATGTCTTTCTTGAAGGCGGTAAGGGCGGGCTGGGAAACTGGCACTTCCGTACGGCTGTAAGGCAGACTCCGCGTTTTGCGCAGCCAGGTGGCAAAGGCAGCGAGATGCGTGTCGGGCTTGAGCTGCAGATTATTGCAGATATAGGTCTGGTAGGTTTTCCTAATGCTGGCAAGTCATCCCTGATAAATCTTTATACCAATGCCCGTTCAAAAGTGGCAGGATACCCGTTCACAACGAAGATTCCTGTTCTGGGAGTGCTGAGAGAAGGGGATCAGGATGTTGTCATCGCAGATATCCCCGGTATCATTGAAGGGGCCAGTGAAGGCAGCGGTATGGGCTATAAGTTCCTCAGGCATATATCCCGGACCAAAGGGCTCTGCTATCTGGTGGATCTTTCCGATGATAATTATCTTGAGGCTTATGACATTCTTTCCTCTGAACTGGCAAAGTACAGCAGCGAGCTTGCTGCAAAGAATCATATCATCGTTGGCACTAAGATAGATGAAGAGAATACAGAGGAACGTTTCGAACGTCTTAAGGATAAGTATAAGGATACGGAAGTCCTTCCTCTCTCAATTTACCGCGATGATCTTCTGGAACCATTGAAGCATTCTCTTTTCAGGCTTTCCGGTGAAAAGGAGGAGAGCGGTTTTACAGCCAGGATGGATATGGATGCCTATTACAGAGACGAAGAATAACGTCGCACTTTTAGGTGGTACTTTCGATCCTGTGCACATGGGACATGTTCATCTTTTCCATGAGGCATATGAAAAAGCCGGGATAACCCATCTTGTTGTCATTCCTGTTTATATCTCCAACTTCAAAAGAGGGACACATCCGGCTTCCTTTGACCAGCGGGTCGAGATGCTTGGTCTGGCGCTTGATGATTACCATGAGTTTTATCCTGATGATGAACTGGATATCACAATCTCCCTGTTTGAAGGAGAGCGTGGCGGGGTGAGCTATACGTCAGAGACCATCAGGGCGTTCTATGATAAATATGCCGAAGATGGAAAAGTGAATTTCATCGTAGGTGATGACATCATACCGACTCTTGGACATTGGCATGATGCGGAATATCTGAGAAAACATGTCAGATTCCTCTGTTTCACGAGACTTGGTAATGTTGAGAACACCTCAGGTGCGGATGTCGTGTTCATCAGGAGCGATATATATAAGGCATCTTCTTCGGAGGTGCGTGCAGGAGATCTGGGTATGCTCAGTCCTCGGGTAAGGAAGTATGTAGATGAGAATAAGCTATACAGAGCTTGAAGCGAAAGTCAGAGGGATGATCAAGGAGAAGCGGTTTGTGCATTCTCTTGGTGTTGCCAGCGTTTCAAGAATGCTTGCTGATCGCTTTTCCCTGTCCTCCTCCGATGCCGCTTATATTGCCATATATCATGATGCCTATCGTTATAGCTGCACAGAATCCACTCCTGATTTCTGCCGCAGGGCAGGTATAGAGGTGTTTCCGGAGGAGGAAGCTGAACCCATGCTTCTCCATGGTGCATTGGCGGCAATCCATTTTCCCGGAGATGCAGAAGGAGATGTGCCTGATTATTTCAGGACAGCTGTCCGTCATCATACCCTGGGGCATAAGGAGATGGGTCCTTACGGAGCAGTGCTTTACATCGCTGATTACATAGAGCCTGGCAGAAAGCATCTTGACGATGATGACAGACAGAAGATACTCTCGGGAGAGCGTCTTGAAGATATGATCATCACAATCATGGATATGCAGGATGCTTATTTCAGAAGAGAAGGAATAAAGAGCGCGGCAGTCTCTGTCGAACTTTATGAATATATAAAAGCGGGTGGAACGCTTTAGGAGTTTTATTATGAAAGATACAGTCAAAACGTCTGCTGAAGGCCTCAAGGTTTTCCTTGAAGATCATAAATGTACTGACGTTGCCGTGATAGATGTCAGTGCAGAATGCTCATGGACGGAGTGCTTCATCATCGCCACAGTCTCCTCTGTCGGACACCTGAGAGGTGTTGTGCATCAGATATGGGATGAGATAAACGCACTCTCGCTTACTGTTGTCAACAGGCATAAAGCACCGGATACAAGCGGCTGGGAGCTCATCGATTGCGGTGATATCGTAATCCATCTGATGTCTCAGGAGCTGAGAGAATTCTATAATCTTGAAAAGCTCTGGAAGGCTACGGAGAATCTTGTCTGATGGCAGATAGAAGAGCAGAAGGACTTAGGTCTGAGATAGACAGACAGATTGAAGAGAGGGGGTGGTGTACCATCCCCGATGTTCTCATCGGCATAGGGATGCTCTCTGAAAAGAAGTACGATGAATGGAAGAAAGGCAATGTGTTCTGCCTTGAGGATGTCTGTTCAGCTTCTTTATCACAGCTTCACAG
Organism: uncultured Spirochaetaceae bacterium; assembly: GCA_944389085.1. Taxonomy (GTDB): domain Bacteria; phylum Spirochaetota; class Spirochaetia; order Sphaerochaetales; family Sphaerochaetaceae; genus Ornithospirochaeta. The sequence continues at coordinate 12,752 of CALXLB010000098.1, read as the reverse complement.
TGTTGTTACTGAAATCAAGGCATATGCCTCCGAATGTGCCCTCAAGCCTTCTGTAAACAGATATTCAGTGGAAGGCCGCCCTTCCGTTCCGCTCCGTTTCACAAAGAGCGGGGATGTTGTCAGGGAAAGGCTCTATTCAACGCACTATCTTGATCCCTGGCAGGCCCAGGAGATCAGAAGAGGAAGGAAATCCTAGATTACTTCCTTCTTTGTCCATTTGCCTTTCAGCACGCGCGTTGTATACATCAGGCCACGGGCAATCCAGTCGAGGTACATGGCGTACCAGATTGCCTCAACACCCATTCCGAGTACCCTTACCATGAAGTACGCTCCGCCTACGCGGAAGATCCACATTGAGGAAAATGAGGCAAAGAGGATATATTTCACATCGCCTACAGCTTTCAGTGCATTGGGAAGAGAGAAGGCGAAAGGCCAGATTGTACAGCACATCAGAAGACAGAGTCTGCAGATTGGTATTGCCGCTCTTATTGAATCAGCTTCAAGACCATAGAAATTTATTACCTGCGGGGTTATGAGCATGAAAGGCAGACAGATGGCAGCAGCACAGATCAGGACCAGGGCTGTCAGAAGCCATGTGTAGTACTTCACATCCTTGATATTCTTCTGTCCTCTGCATTGACCTATGATGGTGATTATCGCCAGGTTTATGCCATTTCCAGGGATGTTGGAATAAGCATTGAAGTTGCCTGCTACTGCATTTATGGCAATTGCGGATGTTCCGAGTGATGCGACAAGGGACTGTACCATTATCTTTCCGACATGGAATGCCGCGCCTTCTAATCCAGATGGTATTCCTATCCGGAGTATTCTCTTTATGAGGTATGGAGAGACCGGACCTTTCAGAAGCCCTCTGATATTAAGCTCTTCATTCTTTCTTGTCATCAGAACGGTCATTACAACGCAGCCTGCGATTCTGGATGCAAGAGATGCTATCCCAGCTCCTCTTGGCCCGAGCCCTGCAATGTAGATGAGAATGGCATTGCCTCCGATGTTTGTCACATTCATCAGTACTGAAACCATCATCGTCCTGAAGCTTTTCCGTTCGGAACGGGAGAGGGCGGTGAGGGCTGAGTATATTGCCAGGAATGGATATGAAATGAGGATGGGAACAAAGTAATCATCAGTATATGCTCTTACGTCATTATCTATGCTTCCGAAGAGAACAGAGATAAGCGGTTCCCTGAAGGGCAGGATCAGTGCTGTCATCACAACGGAGATTGCTATTGAGATGTAGATGAGATTTACCGCGCTTTCTTTTGCTTTGTCATTTTCTTTGTGCCCGAGATACTGCGAGACAACGACAGCTCCGCCTGTGGCAAATGCCGAGAAGACTGTGATGAGAAGATTTGAGACGGTATCTACAAGTGATACACCTGATACTGCAGCTTCTCCGCATGCTGAAACCATGATGGTATCGGCCATGCCGATGAGAATAGAAAGAAAGGAATCCGCAATAAGCGGAATGATAAGAGCCCGGAGATCCCGGGCTGTGAACTGGTGCTGTCCCATCAGTGATAAATCCTGTTATTCGGTCAGAAGGCCTTCATCTGAAGTGTAATCCTTCTTTCTTATCTCTCTGAACTTGTCCACAAGAGACTGGACTGTGAGTTTCTGCTTCTCGCTGCCTTTGATATCCAGAATGATATGACCTTCATCCATCATAATCAGTCTGTTGCCGTAGTCAATAGCAAACTGCATATTATGTGTGACCATCATTGCTGTAAGCTTGCCATCTTCTATGTATTTCTTTGTCAGGTCCATTACGATCTCTGCGTTCCTTGGGTCAAGAGCAGCTGTATGCTCATCCAGAAGCATCAGAGATGGGTGGGAGAGTGTTGCCATCAGGAGTGTCAGTGCCTGACGCTGTCCTCCTGAGAGCAGGCCGACGTTATCAGACATCCTATCTGCAAGTCCGATCGGTTCCAGAAGTTCCTTGAACTCCTTGCGTCTCTCTGCTGTCAGTCCGAACTTGAGCCCCTTCATTCCCTTTGTATAGGCAAGGTTCATATTGTCCTCGATGGACATGTTCGCACTTGTTCCTTTTGTCGGATCCTGGAAGATTCTTCCGATGTAGAATGCCCTTTTGTATTCAGGGGCATTTGTCACATCCTGTCCGTTGACGATGATTTTGCCATTAGTGACAGGGAATGTACCAGCTATCATATTGAAAAGAGTCGATTTACCGGATCCGTTTGATCCGATGACACAGACTACATCGCCTTTATCTACATGGAGGTTGATGTCCTCCAGCGCGATCTTCTCATTCACTGTTCCGGGAAAGAAGACTTTTGTCACATGCTGGATGTCAAGCATTTGTTCCCTCCTCGTTCTTCAATGTACGTTCTATTGATTTCTTTCTGGCAGCTTTATCGGAAGCCATTGTCCTTGTCTTTGCGATTGTCAGCGATATAATGACAAGGATGCCGGTAAGAAGCTTGAAGTCATTCGGTGTGATTCCGACAAGATAGCCATATTTGCGTCCGAGGAACATCAGGCCTTTATAGATGATTCCGCCAAGGATACAACGGAGCGTTATCAGGGATATCTTGTTTGAAGAGAAGAGGAATTCGCCGATCATGACTGCCGCCAGTCCCTGGACTACCATTCCCTGTCCCAGGTTCGCATCTGCAAATCCCTGATACTGTGCCAGAAGCCCTCCAGAGAGAGCGATGAGGCCATTTGAAAGACCGAGGCCGATGAGCTTCAGAGTCGCCGGGTTCATCCCCTGTGAGATGATTACCTGTTCATTGCCGCCCATTGCACCGATTGCCATACCCATATCACAGCGGAAGAAGAGATCCATCAGCACTGTGACTACTACGACAAACAGCAGTGTTCCGATGAGTGCGGCGACATCCGAAGGAACGAAAGAGAACCACTGGGGAAAGAGACGGTAAAGCGTATCGACTCTGACGAGTGATACATTTGCTTTGTTTCCCAGTATTCTCAGGTTGACCGAATAGAGCATGGTCATTGTGAGGATGCCTGCAAGCAGTACAGGGAGCTTAAGCTTGTTGTGAATCGTTGCTGTGACAAGGCCGCAAAGCACTCCTACCAGGAAGCTGAGCACGAGCCCTACTGTGATACCAAGGCCATTTACAATGCACATTGTGGCGACTGCAGCACCTGTTGCAACCGATCCGTCACAAGTCAGGTCTGCCATGTCGAGAATCCTGTAACTGATCAGGATTCCGAGTGCCATGATGGCAAAAATCAGGCCTTCTACCAGTATTCCTTCAATCATTTTAACCTCTTTTTCAAACAGAGAAGGCCACCAGCGGCGGCCTTCCTGCACTATTCAGGATTTCAGCGTTCTGTCTTTACGCCATTTTCAATGATAACTGCGGCAGTATCAAGATACTCCTGAGGTATTGTATAGCCGAGTTTTGCAGCTGTGTCGAGATTGAACCAGAGTTCGAAGTCTGCAGGATCTGTAAGGAATACAGTTCCCTGAGCTCCTGGATCTGCTCCGTTGACGACAATATCTTCGATGAGTTTTCCTGCTGCTGTTCCGATTGAGTAGTAGTTGAAGCCCCATGCGATCATGCAGTCAAGCCCGTCGATTCCGGAAGGATCTGCTGACATCAGCGGTATACCAGCCTGATTGCAGACATCATCGATTGTGGCGATAGCAGAGATGACGTTGTTGTCTGTGGCGATATAGACGGCATCGACGCGGTCGATGATTGACTGCAGAGCCATCCTGACTTCAGATGAATTGGAGACAGCTGCTGTTACCAGTTCAAGTCCGAGTTTATCACAGGCAGCTTTTGCCTGTTCCATCAGTACGACACCATTCTGCTCTCCGGAGGAATAGACATTGCCGATTCTTGTTGCTCCGGTGATTTCATGAAGCAGTGCTATCTGCTCCTCTACCGGGTTCATATCGGAAACGCCGCAGACATTTGTTCCTGGTGTACCTTCATTCGTTGCAACAAGTCCCGCATCCACTGGGTCTGTGACAGCGGCAAAGAGTACCGGGATATCTGTGAATACATTGGCAAGGGCCTGGGCGGAAGCTGTACCGATACCAAGAACAACATCACACTTCTCGCTGTCGAACTGCTGTGCAATGGAAGCTGCTGTAGATATGTCGCCATTTGCGTTCTGGAAATCATATCTTACCGGGATATCTGTTGTTGCAAGATAATCCTGCATTCCTACTTCTACGGCATCGAGAGCTGCGTGTGAGAGAAGCTTCGAAACGCCGATAAGCACAGACCCGTCATCTTGAGCAGCTTCCCCTGATCCGCTTGCTGCAAGAGAGAAAGCTGCGATAAGCATCAGAAAGAGAACAATGTATTTTTTCATATTTCCTCCATATTTTGTTTCTTAGACTATAGCTGAAGCAAAATCCGATTTCAACATTTTGTATGCACTCTTCTGAATATTTATGCAAAAATCTAAAAATCAAAGCAGATCAGATTTCAATTTCCGCGCCATCCCTGATGATATACGAGGCCTGTTCAAGAAGCGAGTCTGGAATCTGGATTCCAAGGCTTTCAGCGACATCGAGATTCACGTAGATTTCAAGGTTCTCAAGGTAGAGCGTTCCGATCTCTTCTGGATTCTCTCCATCCAGTATTCTCTTTACTACTTCTCCTGTAAGACGTCCTGACTGATAGTAATCAAATCCTCCCGCCATCAGCACGTCGGAGCCGAAAGAGGAAGTGGTGTCTGCTGAGAAGAGGGGAACAGATGCTTCTTTGCAGACAGATGAAAGAGCCGCGATAGCAGAGATGACTGTGTTATCAGTTGAGACATACATTGCATCCACCCGGTCTATGATGGATTGTGCAGCCATCATCACTTCCGAGGAGTTCGACACGGAGGCTGTTATAAGCTCTATTCCGGCTTCATTGCAGGCTTCCTGCATGGTTTCCATCAGTGTTATTCCATTTGTCTCGGCAGACGTATATACCATTCCAAGTTTCTTCGCACTTGTCACTTCTTCTATGATTGCAAGCTGCTGGGCAACCGGGACCATGTCGGAAGTACCTGCTACATTCTCAAGTCCCGTAAGGCCTGCTGCTTCAGGGTCCGTGACAGTTGCATATACAACAGGTATATCCTGGAAGACATTCGCCAGTGCCTGGGCAGTAGGAGTAGCTATACCTATGACTATATCTTTTCCCTCTGTCTGAAAGAGCTGGGCGATGGAAGAAGCTGTGCTTATCTCGCCATTGGCTGTCTGTGTCTCATAGACAGCATTGATTCCCTGTTCTCCCAGATAATCCTTGATACCTTGTTCGATTGAATCCAGAGCAGGGTGTGCCATGAGCTTGGAGATTCCGATCCGTATGCGGCCATCGGTTTCCTTGTTTCCCTGGGCAGATAAGACAGACAGAGATGCTGCTGCGACGATTACCAGTATCAGAATAAGTGCGATGACCTTTTTCATGTGTTTCTCTCCTTAGTAACAATTGTTACTATAAAGAGAATCATGATGATAGTCAAGATACTATTTGTAGAAACATTAGAAATCTATATCGAATTCCTCGTCATCGAAGTCTTCGTACTGGTTTTCTTCTTCCTCATCATCATTTTCTTCGTCGATGACAGGGATAATGCTATATAGTTCTTCGAATTCTTCTCCATCGTCCTCATCGTCAAAGTCGATGCACATATTCCCTCCAGCCAAATCTTAGCACAGTTTCGGGGAAATCTGCTTTTTTCCTATCCACGGAATGGCTTGGATGATATACTCAGCACATGCAAAGATATACAGTCCTTTCGATGGGAGAGCCTGCTGGGCTGTCTCCTGAAATGATAATAAAGACTGCACGGGTGCTTTCTGAAGATTCTTCTCTTTATCTTATTGTCACAGGGGATGAAGGTGTTTTCCGCAAGACTGCCTCAGATCTTTCCATCCCCCTGCCTTTCACGTTTTATGCTGATGACAGTGACAGCCTGCAGGAAGCACTGTCGGGAAAAGAGCAGCTTATCTTCTATAATTCATCTTCTATTGATATCGATGATTTTTCTTATGGCAAGGTATCTGCAGCGACGGGCGAGGCTTCCTTTGAGGCTCTCAGATGCGCTGTAGAGATCATACAGAATGGAATGGGGCAGTCACTGGTGGCGATGCCTGTCAGCGGAGAAGCTCTTAGGTTGGCTGGCCATAAGGAACGCTCTGTTTTCGGCCTCCTTTCTCTCTTTGCCTCTTCTTCCCGTCTGTCGAATATGCTGAAAGCCGGAAATCTGAATATATTCGGTCTCACGCACAGACGGTCCATCAGAGGGGCTTTGGAGGCTGTGAAGAGGGAGAACATCATCTCTTCTCTTGTTGAGATTGACTCGATTACAAAATCTCCTTATTTCGATTCATCAAAGCCTATCGCTGTCTGTTCTCTCAATCCGGTGAAAGCTGATGGATCATGGACAGACAATGATGAAGAAGAAGCGATAATACCAGCTGTCGAGACTGCACAGAAGATCGGAATAAATGTTGTGGGACCATTGCCAGTTGAGGAGGTTTTCTCCAATGCAGCTGAAGGAAAATATGCTGCAGAACTGGTTATGACAGCAGGTGAAGGATTTGCAGCCGCAGCCGCCTCTTCTCCTGAAAAAGCCAGTGTAATCACATGGGGGCTTCCTTTCATCAGGGTTTCTCCTCTTGTTGAAGCCGGCCTTGAAAACGCAGGAAAGGGATATGCTGAAACAGGGAGGCTTGAAGCTGCCATATCGCTGGCAAATCTTTTCAGCAATTCATCTCTTATGGCCTGAGGGGGTAGAAGATGAGGAAAGTGCTTTTGATTATAGCTGTTGTGATCCTTGCTGTCTCATGTCAGACGACGATTTCTGTTCCATACATGAGGCCATCTGCTGTGGATATGGGAGCATACAGGAATCTGGCGATAGCTTCTGTTATTCCTTATCGTCACTTCCAGACACCGCCGATGTGGGTTGCCTCTGCAGATAGCCATTCATTCGGTTTCCATATCCGTCCAGGGTACACAGCTTCAACAGCTGTCAATGTTGCTTCTTATGCAACCGGTGAGCTTTATTCCTCGCTCTCATCGACAGGCTTTTTCAATCTGCTCCCGCCGTCTGTTACTGACAGTGTGCTTGATCTGGGGCGCTATGGTGCTGATATCTCAAGGGAATTCAGGGCACGGGGATATGATGCTGTACTTATTCCGCGTATTACTTCTATGACTGTCAATGAATCGATCTATTCGGTACCTGATTACGAATTATGGACAGATGCTGATGGCTATGAGCATCGCAAGGTGGTCTTTGACTACTATTACAAACAGGTTGCGGCTATTGAATATACGTTGACTGTCATAGATACGCACACGGGATCGATTATTGCCCGCCGTGCGTTCTCTGATACTGAAGAGCGGGAAGGAAGCCTCGACCAGGCATGGTCCAGACTTGATGATATATCTTATCTTTACAGGAGAATGATACGCTCCTTCACCAGTGAGATTATCAGGTATTTCGTCCCGACCCATGCTGTCTATGATGTCACCCTGATGGATAACAAGCCTGAGAACAGCCATGCGGAAGAGGGGTATGAGCGGGCTGAGAATGGCGACATCATCGGTTCCCGTGATATCTTCATTTCAGTGTGGGAAGAGAGCCATCATCTGCCTTCCGGATATAATGCAGCGCTTCTCTATGCAGCTTCCGGGGACTTTGACAGCGCTCTTGATCTTCTCGATTCTGTCATGGCGCGATACTCGGATAAGGACGTGCGAAGTCTGTACCGTGATCTTCAGACCATCAGGTCCCGCAATACACAGGCGATGAGCCAGGTCAATGGTACAGGCGCATTTGTGTATCCAGAGTCTTCTGACAGCAATTCCATCTATGGATTTGTGATGGGACTTTGAAATACTTTACAAATGTTAAGTATTTTTGTTAATTTTTTTTGCTATGATATCCTAATAAACATTGTTTAATACACTCAATTGCTGTTTTGGAGTGCAATATTCCATCGAATTGAGTGTATTTCTTGCCTTTTTGAGGCAATTTTTGCTTGCCCATCAGCTCATCTAAGATTGTCATGCATAATTGCTTATTAATTGGCTATAATCATTTCAATGGATGGGAAGAGCCCATCTACAGCAGGAGGTGGCTTATGCTGCTAAACATGACTATTGCGAACTTCAAGTCCGTGAAGTCTCCCCAGACGATCAGCTTTGAAGCTGTAAAGGACTCCCGTCTTCCAGCTTCCAAGGTAATGGAAATCAATGATCGTCTTAATATAATCAAGACCAGCGCTATCATTGGTCCGAATGGTGCAGGAAAGAGCTCCTTCGTCAGGGCTCTTGAGGTTCTTAAGAGAATTGTCATGGCAGAAGATGGCCCAGAGAATCCTCTTCAGGGTGCTCTTACTGGAACGACATTCGCTTACGGTATTGATAAAGCAACTCCGGCTACTATCTCTATTGAAGTGCTGCTGGATAAGGGCGAGGAGGGCAACGAGGAGAAGCCTTCCATCATTGCCATCTATACGCTGAAAGCAAACAAAGAGAAGATTTTCGAGGAGTCGCTTTATTATCTTATCAACAACTCTAAGAAGCTGATGTTCGAGAGAATCCTGACAGATGATGGATATTCATATCGCTTCGGCAAGTATTACAGAGGCGAGAAGAAGAGGCAGGCTGCAAAGCTTCCTGAGAACAGGACATCCCTGGCAGGTTCTGCAAGAAAGGGCGGACAGACATCGCTTGAGCTTTATACATGGTTCGAGAAGACACTGCATATCCTGCCGATGGGTGTTTCCACAAAAGCGGAGGCATATGCCTGTGAGATGCTCAAGGCTCATCCGGGCTGGGGCGAACAGATTCTCAATTATCTCTGGGCTGTTGATATCACAGATATAAGCCGCATCGAGGTCAAGACAAATGACAAGGGTGAGGATCATCTGAGATTCACACATATCTACGTCAATGATAAGAGAGCAGAGGGATATGCGAATATGTTCGCGGGCGAAAGCCTTTCCCTGAGACGTCTTGTTGTTCTCGGCTTTGCTTTCTTTGAGGCATTCATCACACAGAAGGTGCTTGTCATCGATGATTTCGGCCAGCTTCTGCATCCGAATGTGCTCTGCCACCTTGTGGAAATCTTTGAGAACTGCGATAAGGAAAGCCAGATGCTTGTCGTTGACTGCAATCCTTCACTGCTCCGCGATGGACTTCTGCGCCGTGACGCAGTATGGTTTGCACAGAAAGATCAGGAAAGCTCTACAGTTTACTATTCGCTTTCAGATTTCAAGGGTGCAAAGGGCAGAATCCCTACTTCACAGCGTTATATGCAGGGTGCTTATGGTTCACTCCCTATCATCAGCGAGTTCTGGTTTGTGCATGACGGTACTCCTGTAGAAGCTGAGAAGAAGGAGGAGGTAACTGATGAAAACGCGTAAGAAGAATACAACTGATCCGAATAGGATGCTTCTCCTTGTTTGCGCAACGGAGGCTGAGGCACTCTATTTCTCACAGATGAGAAAGGACTGCCGCTATGTAAACCTGACTGTCATGCAGGCTCCAGAGGGAAAGTGTACAACGCTTGAGTCTCTCATTGACTTCACGGGCCGCCAGAGAAGCAAAGGCCGCTTTGACTCTGCATGGGCACTCTTCGGATTCGATGATGTGAATACAACAGTAGAGCAGGTGAAGGAGATGGAGGAGTATTCAGCTAAGAAGAAAGTCAGGATGCTTTATTTCAATCCTTCATTCGAACTCTGGTTCATACTTCATCTGGGAGCTCCATCGGCATTCATCCGTGACATTGCACCGATGAGGGCTAAGCTGCAGGAAGCTCTGCCAGGGTATGAGCTGACGCCTGAGTACTTCCTTACAAAAGGACTGAATATGCATATCAAGCTGTTCCCGAGACACAGTGCTGCGGATCTCAACGCACGCAACTACAACAGTGCAGCACTTGCAGCAACGGGACTCAAAGCTACGACTATGCCTGATTTCGATGAAGATCTGACGGCAATCTGTGGTCTTGCAGATATGTCACATAACCAGAAGGTGCGCCGCTAGAGATGGATGCAATCCCTCTTCTGCTTTCATTTCTTGCACTTTCGATAGTGAGCATGGATCTTGCCCTTGCGATAATCTGGACAAGACGTGCTCGCTATTCCTGGTCGTGGGCATTGATTGTGTTCTCGGCTTCCCTGCTGGGAGCTGTAGTCGTATTCGCGCTTGATTGTTATTCATACATTGCATTCACAGGAACGGCCCGTGTAGTCCTCCATTATATCTGGGAGGCGTTGATGGTGGCTGACTCTGCTTTTATTCTTGTGCTTCTGATGTTCGCCATGAATTGGATCATAGCGCGTCCTATGAGTACTCCTGAGAAGGTGGGGGCTTTTATTGCGGGAGGCCTCTACCTAGGAGTTTCTGTAGCATCTGTAATCACATCATTCCAGGTGTTCTCTGTCCTGCAATATGTCATCTGGACACTGGCTGTTGTCTATTGTGTCATCATGCTTCTCTACGAAAGGAAGAGCATCAAGGATAAGGCTGTACGCACAGCCTGCTTTACTTTGATTGCCATTTCCTTTGCCATGCTTCCTATCGTTGTACTTGCAATGATATTCAGTTTTCTAAGGCCTTTCTCGATTCCAATTGTCTGTCTCGCTTATACAATCGCTGAGCTTGTATTCCTCTTTACAGCACTTGCACATCAGGAAGAGAAAGAAACATCTGAGCATCCAGATTTCTCATTTGAAGCTGTAAGCGATAAGTATCATATCACGGAACGTGAGTTTGAAGTTGTGAAGCTCATCAAGCAGGGGCTTACAAACAAAGAGATAGCCTCGGAGCTTGGTATATCCGTGAATACAGTTAATAACCATATTGCCAATATCTTCTCAAAGACCGATGTGGGAAGCAGGATAGACTTGCTTAATCTTCTGCAGGAGGCTTCCTGGTGATCAGGTATTCAGTTCCACTCGAGTGGTATGAGGGTGTTTATCATGATGTGAAGGCACCATGTCTTGCTGGTCGTTCATTTTCCATGGTCCATGAGACAAAACCTGAAAAAGCAGTACTTCTCATCCATGGTTATGCCGGATACCCTGGAGAGCTTGTGCGTCCTGCAAGAGAGCTTTATGCTGATGGCTTTGATGTCTTTGTTCCCCGTCTTCCTGGCTGTGGCACAAGCGGAAATGATTTTCAGCACGTCCGCCGCTTGGACTGGCTGGAGACTGCCGAGAATGCACTTCTTGATTTAAAAAGAAAGTATTCTTCCGTTTCCGTCCTCGGCCATTCGATGGGTGCTGCGATTGCTGTTATGGTTGCTTCTAAGATAAGTGCGGATAAGGTTGTGCTTGCAGCTCCTGCTGTCGCCTGGCCTGGGATGAAACCGCCGAAGAAGCTTTCTGTGATTTATCTTTTCTCCCTGTTCAAGAAGAGAATACCGACTCCATGGCACCATCAGAGCGAGTTTGTTATGTACTATGAAAATGCCCCTGCTGATGATGATTACCTTGGCGGAGAGTACTGGTCATGGGTGTATATGAGACAGCTTTATGAACTGTATAAGCTGATGGAAGAAGCTGGAAAGGAGGTTGGAAACCTCTCCATGCCGCTTCTGACAATCTCTGCAGGAAAGGATCAGATAGTAGGTTCCCTCTCCTCTGATTACATCATGAGCGTTGCCAAGGGGGAGAAAAAGCATCTGCATCTTCCTCAGTGCACGCACTTCTTTTTCTACGATCCCGATAAGAAAGGCGAGGAGCAGGCAGTAGAAGCTGTCAGAGAGTTTTTAAGAAGCTGATTCTTTTTCCGATATTTCCTATGACAGATTCCTTTTTCCAGAGTATGTCATAGCCGTGGACTGTTCCCTTGGTTTCTGAAAGAGTTACATCCACGCCTTGCTTGATCATTCTTAGAGCTTCTTCTTTTCCCTCATCTCGTAGCGGATCGAATTCTGCTGTTTCGACAAATGCTTTTTTGATGCCTACGTAGGAAGTATCCGGAATCTGATGATCCGCAATGTATTTTCTCCACATCCAGGTATTGAGCCTGCTGTTCCACATGGGAGTATCTGTAAATTGTCTCATTGACTCAGTATCTGCGAAAGGCCTCACAACAGGGTAGAGAAGCATCAATGCAGGTTTTATGGATAACTTCTCTGCGACCTTTGAGGCAAGAAATCCACCTGCGCTTGAACCGGAAATAGCTATGAGATTAGCTGTTTTCTCTGCAAGTTCTGTAAGAGAGTCTATGGCAATGGGATACCTGTTTTCCGGAAGGAGCGGATACTCAGGTAGAAGCACTCTCAGCCCTGATAAAGCATACAGAGATGCTATTTTCTTCATATATGGAACCAAAGGAAAAGCAAATGCACCACCATGGATATCTATAAGCGTGCCTCTCTCTTCTTCCGGGATCAGTATTGTAATATCCATACCACAAGCTTTTATTCTCTCTTCCCTGATTCCTTCCATTGGCTTTGTCATTTTTGTAAAAGGTTTCATCAGCCTTGAAAGGTGGATCACGGCATCAGGGCAGCTTTTCCCCGGCCATCTGAATAATTTTAAAATCTTTATATCTTCATTCAGCTGTAGCTCTGACACGTGATGATTATACACTGGAAATCTTTCTAGGCGCGTCATGTTCAGGACTTCTGTCCGCAGTCATTTAACTTTTGAAATTTCTGTTTCCTCACTTTTCTGCAAATTTTTCAACAAAACACTTGACAAATCGATACCGGGGGGGGTAGGCTATCTGCAGTTAACATACTTGGAGGAAAGGGAAAGATAT
>CALXLB010000097.1 GCA_944389085.1 uncultured Spirochaetaceae bacterium | reverse complement strand
TATGGTTCTTGCAGCTATGTATGCAGTTTCAAATGCCCATGTGAGACTGTAGCCTCCGCAATCTGCATCTACGTCTATTATATCACCTGTAAAGTAGAGGCCGGGGATTATCTTTGATTCCATTGTGTCTGCTTTGATTTCCTCAGTCTTCACGCCTCCTGCGGTACTCATTGCCCCCTGTGCGATAGGAGAGGCGATGTAATGACCGCAGGAAAGGGATGTAAAAGCTTCCCGCTCTTCTTTTGCTGATAGATTTGCAATCTTCTTCTCTGATATTTCTCCGAGTATTGCCTTTGTCAGACGCGGAGGTATGGAGAGTGCGTTCTTTAGTAATACGCTTCCTCTTGTTTCTCTCAATGCTTTGAGATCTGGCTCTGCAAATGATATTGTAATCTCTTCTCTGCCATTGAGAAGATATGAGAAATTCTCAGCAGCAGGGCCGGAGATACCTTTTTTTGTTATGACAGCCATGCCTGACACAGTCTTCTTGCCTTTCTGCAGTGTGATGTATGTGCTCACGCCTTCTGCGCTTTCAAGTGCTGGTTCCAATTTCAGCGGTGCCAGTGCAGGATGGGGTGGTGTGATATTATGCCCGAGTGCTTTCAGCAGATGATAGCCCGTTCCATCGGAACCTGTATGCGGATATGCCATTCCTCCTGCGGCTATGATAATGTTCCGTGCCCTTATTTCTGTCTCTTCTGTCTTTATTGCAAAGCTATCGTTTCTCTTCTCTATCGCTATGGCTTTCCCGTGTAAGATTTCCGGCCTATGGCTTAGAAGGGCTGCAAGTATATCTTCAGCTCTTTCAGAAGAAGGAAAGATTCTGCCATCCTCGTTTATCGGTTTTATCCCAAGCTTTCCGAAGTGGTTGATAATATCTTCAGGCGTATGTGAATAGAGAACCTTCCGGATGAACGGAAGGCTCCCATGGTAGTGTGTGAGAAGTTCATTCACAGGAGAGAGATGGGTGTAATTGCAGCGTCCGCCACCTGTCAGGAGCAGCTTCCTGCCGCAGCTCTCATTTCTCTCAAGTATTACTGCATCGGGAAGGAGCGAGGATGCATAAAGTCCTGCAGCTCCTCCGCCGATGATGAGTGTGTCAATCATTTTCCTTCTGCACGATAGCCAGATGAAGCTCATCCAGCTGCTTCTGCTCAACATATGATGGACTGTCATCCATCGGAGAGAGCGCGGCTGTGTTCTTCGGGAAGGCTATGACTTCCTTGATTGACTGCTCATTGGCAATAATCATGCAGAGTCTGTCGATGCCAGGTGCGATTCCTCCATGTGGTGGTGGGCTGAAGCGGAATGCATCGAGAAGGAATCCAAAACGTTCCTTTGAAACTTCATCAGGAATATTGCAGATTCTGAAGATTCTCTTCTGAAGCTCCACATCATGGATTCTTATAGAACCGGAAGCGAGCTCATAACCATTGAGGACAAGGTCATAGAGATCTCCTTTCACAGAACCTGGATCGGACTCAAGTGTATCAAGATACTCGACCTGCGGCATTGAGAACATGTGGTGTGCAGCTTCCCAGTGTCCTTCATCTTCATTGTACTCAAAGAGAGGGAAGTCGATAATCCAGCAGAACTCGAAACCGGGCTTTATAAGGCCCAGATCCGCCCCGAGACGAGAACGTACAGCACCCATTGATGTACAGCACTTCTTCCAGTCTTTCTCTGCGATGAGAAGGATTACATCTCCGTCTTTTGCTCCAGTCTCCTCAAGAACCTTGTTCTCCAGTCCCTGGAAGAATTTGGAAACACCGCCGGAAACAGTACCGTTCTCGCACTTCATCCAGGCAAGTCCGTGGGCACCATAGATCTTCGCAGCGCTTTCAAGCTCAGAAAGATATTTGCGGGTATATTCATGTCCTTCAGTCTTCGGAGCTACGACATATTTCACATAACCACCTTCTGCGAGTGTATCAGTGAAAGCTTTGAAGCTGGAAAGAGCGGCAAAAGATGAGGCATCCTTGATCTCTACACCGAATCTGAGATCCGGTTTATCACAGCCATAGGTATTCATTGCATCGTGGTAGGCAATACGGCGGAAATGAGCGGGGAGATCTATGTTGAGAACCTTCTTGAAGACATTGTTGAAAAGGTCTTCCATCAGAGCAAGAACATCATCGCGCTTTACATAGCTCATCTCGATATCAAGCTGTGTGAATTCAAGCTGTCTGTCCCCTCTTGGATCCTCATCCCTGTAGCAGCGTGCTATCTGGAAATACTTGTCAAATCCCGAAACCATGAGAAGCTGCTTGTAAAGCTGGGGCGACTGGGGCAGGGCAAAGAATTTCCCCGGATAGATTCTTGATGGAACGAGGAAGTCCCTTGCACCTTCTGGAGTGCTTCTGATAAGAGTGGGGGTCTCTATTTCGAGGAAATCCGTACCATAGAAATACTCTCTGATGGCCTTTACTATCTCATGGCGCATCCTGATTCTCTGCTGCATGCCGAAGCATCTGAGATCAAGATAGCGATATTTAAGCCTTAAGTCCTCGCGTGAGTTGTTCTCTTCATCAATCATGAAGGGGAGAGTGTCGCATTTTGAAAGTATCTCGATTCTTTCAGCTTTGACTTCAATCTCTCCTGTAGACATATCGGGATTGATCATCTCGTCGGGACGGCGGCGTACGATGCCTTTTACGGCAATGCAGTACTCAAGCTTAAGCTCATTGGCTTTTGCCTGAAGAGATTCGTCCGCATCATCATCCACAACAACCTGTGTGATCCCATAACGGTCACGGAGATTGATGAAATGGAGTGCTCCGTGGTTTCTGTTTCTGTGTACCCATCCGTTGAGTACTACCGTTTTACCTTCATCTGCAGCTTTGAGGGCTCCGCAGGTGACAGTGCGCTGCATGAATGCTTCTTCCATTGATTCCTCCGGATATCCGGATATTATCATCTCAGAAGACAAAAGAAAAGCGAGCATGCGCTGTTTGTCCGTGGGGGGATCTGAGGTTTTCTGCGTTCATGCTCGCTGTCTGTAATATCGCATTAAATCATGGTTTTGAAAATGTAGAATTAATGAAGTTTTTTATTGTTTTCTACGTATAAACTACCTGTTTACGGGGTGTAAACCTGCTGTGTACTTCACGTCTCTTATGAAAAGTCATCCGAAAGGCATGGTTTTGGTTTGGAATACGAACAATTTTGTTCTTTGTTATAGCATCTCGGAATAATACTTTACAAATGTTAAGTAAAGTCGGAATGTAACCATGTTTAGTAGATCATCAGGTTGCATTGTTTGATTGCTGACTGCTGCGGAAATTATTTCTACTGACAGAAAATGACCCCATCATGTGATGATGAGGCCCTTTGTGGTTCTTCAGTTCCGTTTTGCTGGCAGCTCCCTGACAATAAAACGATTTTCCTGCAGATATCTTATTGCTTCCACTGCAGCGCGTGCAGCACTTGTCGTTGTGGTGTACGGAATGTGTGCACGTACAGCTTCCGTCCTGATATCATCGTCACTCTGGCGTGAGCGGAAACCCATCGGAGTATTTATAATCAGGTCGGCTTTTTTCTCTCTTATGTAGTCTACGATATTCGGATGCCCATCCTGTGTCTTGAGGACAACATCTGCCAGTATGCCGGCACTGTAAAGATCCCTTGCCGTTCCCTTTGTGGCAAGAATATGGAATCCCATTTCTTCCAGCGCTTTGGCAATAGGGACAATTGTTGCCCTGTCTTTGCTGTTGACACTGATAATCACTCTGCCCTCTGTCGGGAGCTTGTTGAATGCGGCTGCCTGGCTCTTTGCATATGCCTCGCCGAAGGTCCTTCCATAACCCACGACTTCGCCAGTACTTCTCATTTCAGGCCCGAGAGCTGGATCCACATGGGGGAATCTGTCGAATGAGAAGACTGCTTCCTTGATTGCCCATCCTGTGATGCAGTGTCCTTCAGCCCATCCGCCTTCTTCTTTGACCAGTCCCTGACTGACAAGGTCTTCTCCCTGCCAGACTCTGACAGCTGCTTCAACCAGATCGACTCCACTCGACTTGGAGATAAAAGGAACTGTGCGGCTTCCTCTAGGATTGACTTCGATTATATATAGCCTGCCGTCCTTTTCTGCAAACTGGATGTTCATCAGGCCCTGCACATTCAGGTACTGTGCAAGTTTGAGAGTCCATTCCCGCATTTCCTGAAGGATTTCCGGTTTGCTTTTGTATGGGGGAAAGACAGCAGCACTGTCGCCTGAGTGAATACCTGCTGCTTCGATATGCTGCAATATGCCTCCGATATAAACAGATTTCCCATCGGAGACAGCATCCAGATCGTACTCAAAGGCATCTTCCAGGAACTGATCTACCAGAACAGGCGCGGAAGGGGAGACCGTTACTTCCGGTTTTCTCATGAACTCTTCTAGGCCTTCGTCATCATAAGCGATGAACATCGCTCTTCCGCCCAGGACAAAGGATGGCCTGAGAAGGACAGGAAAACCTATTTCATGGGCTTTCTCTTTTATCTCTTCCACGGAAGAAGCACTTCTGTTTTCAGGCTGTCTGAGCCCCAGTTTCTTTACAAGCTTTGAAAAGAGTCCCCTGTCTTCCGTTTCATCGATGCTTTCCAGTGAAGTACCGACAATATGTGCACCATTTCTTTCCAGCTCTGCTGCCATGTTGAGCGGGGTCTGCCCTCCGAGCTGTACAACCACATCCTTTGTACCTTCTTTTTCCATAATGGCAAGCACATCTTCAGCAGTAAGCGGTGCGATATAAAGTCTGTCAGAAGTATTGTAATCTGTACTGACAGTCTCAGGATTGCTGTTGATCATGACTGTTTTTCTTCCCAGACGTCTGAAAGCTCTGGAGGAGAGCGTACAGCATGTATCGAACTCAAGCCCCTGACCGATTCTGTTCGGGCCAGATGCGACAATGATTACAGCATCTTGTCCCAGACCCTTTCCTTCATCCTCTTCAGAGTAGGATGTGTAGCAATATGGTGTGAGTGCTTCGAACTCTCCTGCGCATGTATCTACATAGTGGCGTGCCGGAACAAGGCGCAATGGCGGCTGACAGCCTGAGAGTCTGGTAATGTATTTATCTGATAGTCCTGCTTTCTTTGCTTTGAGATACAGATCTTCTGATAACTGTCCTTTTTCCAGTTCATCCTCAATCGCCTTCTGTTCGGTCAGAAGGGAGAGAAAGTAGATATCAAAACCAGTTATTTCTGATAATTTCTCTAAATCAGACTCTCCTTTCTTGATTGCTGTATAAGCGGCAAGGTATCTCAGTGGATGAGCCGAGCGCAGCAGAAGTTCTGCATCATATTTCTTCTCATCGAGAGCCGTGATTCCTTCAAGCTTCTGTTCCGATGATCTGAAAGCCTTGTTTATTGCTTCCAGTGCTGTCCTTCCCAGTGCAAGAGACTCTCCGACAGATCTCATCTGCGTACCAAGAGCAGAAGCCTCGAGCGGGAATTTCTCAAGTTCGAAGCGCGGAACTTTCACAGCAACATAGTCAAGAGCAGGTTCGAAGCAGGATACGCTTTCACCTGTGATCTCATTCTCTACTTCATCGAGGGTATAGCCAACTGCGAGTTTTGCGGAGATTCTGGCAATAGGGAAGCCTGTTGCCTTGCTTGCAAGTGCAGAGGAGCGGGAAACGCGAGGGTTCATCTCGATGACAATCATTCTGGAGTGGTCCGGCGAGAGTGCGAACTGGACATTTGATCCGCCGCAGTCGACACCGACTGCTCTGAGAATTTCTATTGAGGCTGTTCTCATCTTCTGATACTCAACATCGTTGAGTGTCTGGATTGGGGCGAAGGTGATGCTGTCTCCCGTATGTACACCCATCGGATCGACGTTCTCAATGGAGCAGACAATGATGGCATTGTCCTTTCTGTCTCTCATGACTTCCATCTCGAATTCTCTCCATCCGATAAGAGATTCCTCGATGAGTATTTCGCTTACAGGGCTCATGGCCAGTGCGTGTTCGCAGAGGGGGATGAAGTCTTCTTCCTTCTCGGCAATTGAACCGCCCATGCCTCCGAGAGTGAATGAAGGGCGGATAATCAGAGGAAGAGGTATATTTTTCTTTACTTCCAGTGCTTCTTCGATGTTATGGGCGATACCGCTTTTAGCGCTCTCATAACCAAGGGAACTGATAATATCCTTGAACTTTCCTCTGTCTTCCGCTTTTTCGATTGCATCGGCGGATGCTCCGATGACTTTCACGCCGTATTTGTCGAGGATTCCTTCTTTCTGCAGTTCCATTGTCAGGTTGAGTGCAGTCTGGCCTCCCATGGTTGAAAGGATGGCATCTGGGCCTACCTGATCGAAAATCCGTTCAATGTACTCTTTCTTGAGCGGTTCGAGGAAGATATGGTCTGCCAGTCCCGGTGTCGTCATGACAGTAGCTGGGTTGGGGTTGATCAGAGAAACCTCATACCCTTCTTCCTTGAGAGCCCGTACAGCCTGATTCCCTGAATAATCGAATTCACAAGCCTGTCCGATGACAATCGGGCCAGAACCTATTACAAGTATGTGGTGTATATCATCTCTTCTCATCTGGCTTTCTCCATAAAAACTTCGAAGATGGCATCGGCTTCTTCAGGTCCCGGAGCCGCTTCGGGATGGAACTGCACGGAACGGACATTGAGCGTTTCATCATAGAGACCTTCGACAGTGCCATCATTGGCGTTTTCGAACCAGATTTCTGTAGTTTTCGGAAGTGATGAACGGACTGTCATGAATCCATGATTCTGGGCAGTGACGAATGTCCGCCCTGTCACAGTATCTCTCACAGGCTGGTTTGATCCATGATGCCCGAACTTCATCTTCTCTGTCCTGCCGCCTATAGCGATTGTGATAATCTGATGTCCGAGACAGATTCCTTCAACAGGAAGCTTTCCGATAATGGCTTTGGTCAGGGCTACTGCATCTGTCAGAAGTGCCGGATCTCCCGGGCCGTTGGAAAGAAAGAGTGCGTCAGGAGAGGAAGAGAGTATTTCTTCAGCTTTCACTGTATGCGGGAAGAGGGTTACGGAGGCCCCATGCCTGTACAGGCTTTCGATAATTGAGCGCTTGATTCCGTAGTCAACGACAGCAAAGTGTTTCTTAGCATTTGCAGGTGGCTTTGCAAAACCTGGTCCTAAATCCGGATTAGTCACGGCTTTCTTCACAGAGACCCCGTCAATAAGATCTCTTTCTGTTATATCAGGGAAAGAGGAGAGCAGTGCTTCTGCCTCTTTTCTATGATCCGGGGTGAAGATGACAGCATTCTGAGAACCATGATTGCGCAAATGCAGTGTCAAAGCACGGGTGTCAACATCTTTGATTCCTGTGATGCCTTCTCTTGCCATGAATTCGTCAAGCGTGATCCGGCCTTCCATTACAGGACCTCGATAGAGCTTTTTCACAATAAGGGCAGCGGCTTTTATTCCGTTGCTCTGATTGTCAGCAGGTGAAATTCCATAGTTTCCGATCATCGGGCTGGTCATTGTGACTATCTGTCCAGCGTATGATGGATCTGTCAGTATCTCCTGATAGCCAGGGATTCCTGTGTTGAAAACAGCTTCCCCGATGCTTATAGGATTATCTGCACCGAAAGCTATTCCGGTGAATTCCTTTCCGTCTTTAAGTTTGAGTATTGCCTGTCTTTCCATCGTTTTCAGGCAATAGTACAGTGATTTTATGTGCTTTTTCAACGAGTGCACAGCAAAAACAACACAGTGCAACAGCTTTGCAACATTACTCGGAGATGGTTATGTCTCCTCTGCCGGATATTGCTTTGATGGAGGCTTCATCATCTCCGCCTGAAGACGGTGCTTCTTCCCCTCTGATCACAACGCTCCCGGAGGTTGACCAGTAAACGCTTCGTTCTCCTCCTATGATGTTGATTGCTCCGGAATCCGTTGTTGCTTCAATCTGACTTTCTCCTGTCGGGACGATGTAGATACTGCCGGCTTTCGCCTCTGCCTCGATATCTCCGATGGAACCGATTGCCCGGATATATCCTGTACCATTTTCTATATGGGTCAGCTTCGTATATGTGTCCGTAAGGATTATGTTGCCGGAATCACTTTCAGCCATCAATTTATCTGCTGATATAGCAGTAAGCATCATCGTGCCGGTCATGGATTCCAGATCCAGGCTTCTGGTCATGATGCTGTCAATCACAATGTCTCCTGATGTGGTGGAGACAGTTATTGATTCAATTCTCTGCCAGGAAGGAAGGCTGAGCTGCAATATGCCTTTGCCTTCCGCATTTATGGTTGTTGTTTCACCTTTCCTGTCAATCTGCAGATTTCTTGATGTGTGCTGTTCTACGAATATATCTACACGTTCTTCAGCAGTGATGAATACGGATGTATCCTTTGCGTTTATGATGATTTCTGTTGAAGAGGTTGCAGGAATCAGGGTTTCTGTGTCTGTACCAGAGATGATAATCCCTAGGCCGAGCAGGGCCATGATAGCAAGAATTGCTACGCAGACGATTAATCGCTCTCTGGTCTTTCTATTCATTTTTCACCTCTGGAGAATCGTTCGTCCCAGTCTCTTTCCTTGTCGTAGCTGCTTTTAGTCCGTTCTTCCTTCACTTCCTCAAAGCTGACATCAATCGGTTGTCCATCTCCGTATTTCCTGATTATATCATCATCGCATTGCATTGGAAGAATCAATGCAAGAAAGAAATAGATTGCCAGTCCCGGAAAGACGCCAGTGAAGAGGATTATGAGGAAAACAACCATACGGGTCATTTCGGGATTGAGGTCTCTCCATTCTGCCAGCCCTGTCACAACCCCGAATATTTTACCGCGAGGAGAACGTGTCCAGCGTTTTGTTGTTATTCTTTCCATGTTCTTCATCAGATTCCCGCCTTCCTCTTAAGAGCTTCAAGTTCTCTTTCGATTTCCTCTGACTTCTCGATGTCCTCAAAGCCTCTGGACAGATTGTTCTCGGCATTCATCCTGTCTATACGGCTTTCCATCTCGGAGAATCTGGCTTCTGTGTCACGCTGGATTGACTCCCTCATCTTTTTCTCGTTTTTAGCTCTTTCCTGTTTTTCTTTTATGATACGGAAGCGGGCTTTTGATTCTGAAAGCTTTTCCTCGAGCCTTGCGATGTCTTTCCTGCTTTCGGCGACCGTTGTTCTGTTTTCTTCAAGGGACTTCAGGTTCAGTTCTGCATCCTTCTTTGCTTGGAGTTTTTCTGCAAGTGCCTCCCTTGCCAGATCTTCCTTGCCCTTTGAAATGGCAAGCATTGCACGTTTTTCCCAGCGTTCCGCGGCCTCTTCAGCTTCTTTGACAGCTCTTTCCAGTTTTGCTCCTTCGGCCATAGAGGAAGCACAGGAGCTCTTGAGCTCAATCAGCGTATCTTCCATTTCCTGGATCATCATACGCAGCATCTTCTCTGGATTCTCCGCTTTGTCGAGCATGGCGTTCATGTTTGCGTTTATGATATCTATTACTCTTGAGAATATGTTCATCTGCCTCTCCTGATATCCTCTATGCAAGGATTATGCCAAAAGTCCAGCATTCTGTATATCTTTGATTGCATATGGTTTTTATGACCTTACGATGGTATAATTCACCATATATGGGAAGAGAGAATATAAGGGAAGGAATCGGAGAAAGCGAGATATATCTTGATTTCATCGAATCAGTATCCAGAGCAAGCAGAGTTGACAGACCTGTGATACTTGTAGGGGAGAGAGGCAGCGGCAAGGAGCTTGCGGCGAGGAGAATTCATTATCTCTCTTCCAGATGGCAGGGGCCGCTGGTGACTGTGAATCTTGCTTCTCTTCCGGAATCTCTGATTGAGACCGAGCTTTTCGGGTACGAAAGCGGAGCATTTACCGGTGCAAAAGGCACGAGAAAGGGCCGTTTTGAGGAGGCGGAGGGCGGAACGCTGTTCTTGGATGAGATAGGTCTTGTTCCTCTTTCTGTACAGGAAAAGATACTCAGGACTGTTGAATATGGCACCTATGAAAGAGTCGGGTCCTCTGAGACGAGGCACGCAGATGTCCGCATCGTCTCTGCGACTAATGCCGATCTGAAGAAACTTGCAAAGGCTGGCAAGTTCAAGGAGGATCTGCTGGACAGGCTTTCCTTTGAGGTTCTTTTTGTTCCGCCTCTGCGTGAACGGCGTGAGGATATAATGCTGCTTGCGAATCATTTTGCAGCGAGGATGGCTACGGAATGCAGAATGACGGAATTGCCATTTTTCTCACCCGAGGCTGAGCGGAAGCTTCTCTCATATTCATGGCCGGGAAATATACGGGAGCTGAAGAATACTGTAGAGCGTGCTGTATACAGAAGTACGAAGCAGGAGATTGATGAAATCATATTCGATCCATTCCAGAACCCTTTTTCCCCGTTGGAAAAAGGAGATAGTGAAAGTGTTCTGTCTGTTTATGATCTTTCTGACTATCCTGTCATACATGATGAAATCGATGTTCTCTTCATGCAAAAAGCCCTCCGTGAGAGCAAAGGCAATCAGCGGAAGGCATCTGAAAAGCTTGGCATTACATATGATCAGTTCAGAGGGGTTTACAGAAAACTGAAGAGCCGCATCAGCCTCGATGACATACAATAGCTGGGTTGGGCTGCTTTTTATACGTTTGCAGCTTCTCTGAGCCTCTTCAGTTCGTTTTCGATGGTTTCATCAAGTTCCATTTCCTCGAATGAAGGGCTTCTTTTTGCAGCTGGTGCAGTCAGGTCGGCTTCAGCTTCCCATCTTTCTATCCGTGTGCTTATCTCCTCCAGCTTTTCCCTCCAGCGGAGATTGTCGCTTTTCCTGATTGTCTCATGGGCCCGGAGCCTTGTTTCTGCACTTCTGTATCTTGCTTTCAGCTCAGCTGATTTTGCCTTCATCTCCTCCAGCTTCTCCTCGGTCCGTGCAAGAGTTTCCTGCAGTGCTGCCACAAGGGAAGAGAGTGTTGTTATGGTTTCTTCATCTTTCTTCGCCTCTCTTTCCGCTTCCAGTTTTTCAGCTATTGCTTCCCTTGCCATATCATCACGGCCTTTTGAGATCGAAAGCTCTGCTCTTGTTTCCCATCTTGCAGCTTCTGCGCGCTTTTCTGACATATGCTTGGCATAGGCGTTCTTCTCAGTATTCCTATCTGCTATTTCTGCTCTGATCTTCGTTCTTGTTTCCTCGAGTTTCCTGATGGAAAGGTCGAGCATCTTTTCCGGGTTCTCCGCCTTATCCAGTGCCGAATTGAGATTTGCCGAGATTATGTCACTCAGTCTTTTGAATGTATTCATTGGTTTCTCCTTGCCGTTTTATATGCAACGAGTGTGCCAAATAGCTTTTTTAGAAGAAAAATTGCAAATTGCAGGTTAATTTAACCGTTAAATGGGATTTTCAACCATTGAATATTGATATATTGCAAGATGGTTTCTGCCGCTCCTTTTATGCTAAAATCATCATATGAACCTCTACATGGTTGCTACCCCGATAGGAAATCTTGAAGACATTACGTACAGGGCTGTCAGAGTGCTCTCTGAGGTTGATGTCATAGCCTGTGAGGATACCAGACATACTTCACAGCTTCTTTCGCATTATGGCATACATAAAAAACTTATTGCCTGCCATGCGCATAATGAAGCGGAGAGTGCAAAAGGTATTCTTGCATTGCTTGACGAAGGGAAGAATGTCGCATACTGCTCTGATGCCGGAACTCCTGGAGTTTCTGATCCGGGAGCCAGACTTGTGGAATCTGTGAGGGCAGCTGCGAGGCATGATATAATTCCGGTTCCTGGAGCTTCTGCTGTCATAACGCTTGTCTCTGCTGCAGGGAATATCGGAAAAAGCTTCACATTTGAAGGCTTTCTTTCTCCAAAGAAAGGAAGAAGGATAAAAAGGCTTGAAAAGCTCTTTGCTGATGGTAATGCTTTTGTCATCTATGAGTCTCCATTCAGAGTGCTGAAGACGCTTGAAGATATCAGGGAGGTCTCATCCTCTTGCCGTGTTGTTGCCGGACGCGAACTGACTAAGGCTTTTGAAGAGATAATCACGGGGAATATCCAGAGCGTGATAGAAAAGCTGAAGACAAAGGATAGAATCAAAGGAGAGTTCGCTATTATTGTCATTCCGGAGGCTGAAAATGATTACAGTGAAGAAGATACTGACTCTCAAGCCGAGGGTTCAGCTGAGGAAAGCTGCTGATATCTTCCATGAAGCTTCAGTGACAGCTTTTGATGAAGGGTATCTTCAGGATGTTCTTTCTGTTGTGCTCTCATCCGGTCTTGTTGATGGAGATACGGCTTCCAGGATTTCTGAATACTATAAGCGTCATGACAGCGTCGGGTATGATGATATCCATTATGCGCTTCTTTCCCTGCTTGGTGATGTACCGGCAGAGTGGGATGCGGAGAAAGGTGATGGATCAATAGACTGGTCGGGGAGAAAGACTCTTCCTCATATGCTCTTTCTCGATCATCTCAGGTCTCCATACAATGTCGGGTCAATCTTCCGCAATGCAGAAGCATTCGGAGTAAGCGAGATCGTCATTGCTCCAGGTACAGCCTCGCCACTGCATCCCAGAGCATTGCGTACATCGCGTTCAACAGTGGAAGCCATTCCATGGAAGGAAGGCGGTCTTGAGACAATTGCCCCGGATATGCCTGTCTTTGCACTGGAAACCGGAGGAACTGATATAAGGGAATTTGAATTTCCAGCAGAAGGAGTCTGCATTGTGGGGTCTGAGGAAACAGGAATCACTCCTGAAGCCAGGGCAAGGGCATTGGCATCTCTTGGACTTGTGACCATCCCGCAGCTAGGAGCAAAAGGATCGATGAATGTGGCTTCTGCAACAGCTGTAATCCTTTATAAATGGATGGAACAAAGAGATAAGGTATTTCACCAGCAGTCTCAGCTTCATTGATACACTCCGACTTCCCAGATAAGGACTTCGGAAAATTTTCACCCTTTGTCCTGAGAGCATCTCCAGAGATTTCTCAGACCGTCTTCGACTCTTCTGTTGAAAGAGGAAGGAGGGAAATCACCTTTTCTGTCTCTTTTTCCGCTTCTGAGTCCTGAGAGAAGCTCTATTCCTTCATCCACATCGGAAATTGCCCAGATATGGAAGAGACCTTCGTTCATGGCCTTTTCGATAGGTGTAGGCAGAATAAGGGAAGAGATGTTCTGTACAGGCAATATCACACCCTGGGTTCCTGTAAGTCCTGAGACAGAGCATGCTTTGAAAAAGCCCTGGATTTTCTCGTTGATGCCTCCGACAGGCTGCAGTGCGCCCATCTGACTGACTGACCCAGTTACAGCAATATCCTGCCTGATTGGAATCTCTGCGATTGCTGAAAGCAGTGCGTACAGCTCTCCCAGAGAGGCGCTGTCTCCGTCAACTTCCGCATAGCTTTGCTCAAAGCAGATTCCAGCATATAGCGAGAGGGGGAATGTCTTCGCGTAACGGTGCCGGAGATAGCCTTCCAGGATCAGAAGGCCTTTGTCATGGATTCCTCCTGAAAGCCCGGCTTCATGCTCGATGTTCACGATACCCTCATTGCCGGGTGCTACTGTGGCAGAGATCACGGCAGGTGTTCCGAAAGAAGATACGCCTCTGTCCATAACAGCAAGTCCGTTTACTATACCTGTCTTTGAACCGGAGAGGGCAATGACCATCTCACCCTTCCTGATTTCTTCGTTGATGTTCTCTTCGGCCAGAGAGGCATGCCAGTCACGCTTGTGCAGCGTGTCTTCGATATCTTTTCTTGTTATGACGTTTCTGCCGTTCTCTGCTGCATTGAGATCTGCTTCTTCAAGGAGGTCTCCCAGAAGAGAGAGCTCTGTTGTCAGTTTTTCCCTGTCCTCTGCCAGCCATGAGGAGTATCTGAGCATTTCAAGATAAGCGCTGTCATCTGCCTCTCTCAGCACACGGCCGGCAGCTTTCAGATATCTTACAGTGCCTTTCATGTTCTCCTCATTCCGATCCATGGTGTAGTCGAATTCAGGTGCAATCCGGAAGTATCGGGAGAATTTATCATCTTTCTCCGCAAGGCGGTTGTATGTCTCTTCTGTACCGATAAGAATGACTTTTGTCAGCAGCGGAATAGGATCTGGACGTACAGATGAAGACATCTCTCCTGGTACCTGGTCTGAAAAGAGTGCACGATGTGTCATCTCGATATATCGTTTGAGTGTCTTCCAGAGGTTCTCATCTCCTGTTACTTCCTCTGCATTCATAATAAGGAAACCGCCAGCAGCTTTCTGATAAGAACCAGCTTCTATTGACATATGCCCAAGAGAGGCTGAACCGAAGAGAGAACGGTGGGATGGATGTGTTTCGATGATTACAGGCCTCTTTGCCGCGCTGCTTCTGTCGAGTACGATATTCAGGGAATATGCCTCTTCATTTTCTTCGCGGGAAGGAAGAGATTTTATGAAACAGGCTATGTCATCTCGCTGCCATTTAGAGAGAAGAGCCTCTCTGCTGATTTTCCCTTGGCCGTAGGATGATAAATATTCCTGGAAAAGTCTGGCCTCTCCCTGCGGGAACATCAGCAGTTTTATATTCCTGTCCTTTCCTGACCATATATAAGCGGCATCCTGCAGCATTGAAGGTTTTTCAGGGAGTTTTTCTATTTCCTCCATGACAGCAGTAAGACGCCCTGATCCGTCGTCTCCGGAAAGGAAGATGTTATAGCCGATTCTGTCTATCGATAGTCCTAGACGAAGCAGGCTCATAGCTCTTTCCTGTCCTGTGATGGCAGTACCCGGAACAATATCCTGGAATGATGATACAGGCTCTGAGAGCCTAAGTTCGTCGGTTTTCAGTTCTCTCATCATGCTTTTGCGAAGTGTAACCTAAAGAAGAAGGCTTTGCATCTATGTGGATGCTTGTACTCCAAACAGATTATACTTTCCTTATGTTCATAAAGGAATATACTGATGAGCTGACAAAGAGGCTCGATATAGAATCTTTCCCCTTTGATATTTCTCTCAATGGTGTTCAGATAGGCGCACCAGACAGGGAGCTGAAAAAAGCAGCATTCGCAGTTGATGCCTCATTTGATACGATAGATCAGGCTATTGAGAATGGTGCTGATATCCTTGTAGTCCATCATGGATTATTCTGGGGTTCTCCGCTTGCAATTACAGGTCCTCATTATAGAAGAGTGAAACGGGCTCTGGATTCTTCTCTTGTGCTTTTTGCCTGCCATCTTCCCCTCGATGCCCATCCTTTGTATGGGAATAACGCACAGATGGCTATGGTTCTTGGAATGACAGGATTCGATCCATTCGGAGAATATAAGGGAAGAAAGATTGGATTCAAAGGCAATCTGCCATTCCCGATGACGATTCCAGAGATTGCCAGATTGCTTGGCTTTTCCGAAGAGACCGGTATGCAGGTGATTAAATTCGGTGCTGACATGATTTCCAGCGTCGGGATAATCTCGGGTGCCGGCGGAGATGACGTGGATCAGGCAATAGCTGAAGGTCTTGATCTTTTCATCACCGGTACTGCTCCCCATGAGATTTTCCATACCGTGAAGGAGAATGGTACGAATCTGCTTGCCGGTGGACATTACAGAAGTGAAGTGTTCGGGGTCAAGGCCCTGATGAGAATGACAGAGAAGGAATTCGGAATCCCGTCTTTCTTCATTGATGCGGAGACTGGGCTTTGAAAAAGAGTAGATATCTGCCATTCCTGTTGTCTTTACTTGTGATTGTTCTCGATCAGGTCAGTAAAGCTATTGTTGTTCATGCCATCCCCGAAGGAAATGTAGGGGCAAGATTCTTCGGAGATTTTCTCTGGATCTGCCATGTCCGCAACGATGCTGTAGCTTTCTCGCTGGGGGCGGGGCTTCCTGAGTGGATAAAATACATCTTCTTCATTGGCTTGCCGCTGATTCTGATGGTTCTGCTCTCCTATGCGATAATCTCCCACCGCTTCGATGATGAGGTGACTGCAGCACAGCGCTGGTGCCTTGCGGGCATTGTCGGAGGAGGCATCGGGAATCTCATTGACAGGATATTCCGCTCATTGAGAGTTGTTGATTGGATTTCAACGAACAACTACGGCTTTCTGGGTATGGAAAGATTTCCTACTTACAATATCGCTGATGCCGCCGTCGTTCTTTCGGTTATATTCTTGATTATCACGCTTCTTTTTCCTAAAGGAGGGAAAAAACATGACTAAAAAAGTTAAGACTGCACTCTTTATGATTGGTGCTACGATTTTCAATCTTATATTGATGATAGTCTTCTTCTTTCTGTTCTTCCTGCTGCTTTTTGTGGCGTTGCCTTCGGTATTCCCCAATATCGGAAATCTGCCTGCAATGAGCTTCGTGCTCCCGCTTCTCTGGTTCGGAGGATCGATAGTTCTTTCATTCCTCATTTATTCACGGATTATCAAATGGGCGAGTGCCAGATTCAATTTTGAGGAGAATCTTGATCCTATTTTCACTCCTAAGAAGAACAGAAGGAACATGGGAGAGTGAGCTTTGCGCTTATTGTCCGTACGTTCTCTCGATGATATCTACTGGTATTCATTCAACGATGAACCTATAGCGACAGGTACACCGCTGCTGACACCACGCCTCTCTGATCCTGCGTTTCTGCTGCCGGATGAATCCCCTGATTCCATCTGGCATCTGTTTGCACATACATGGAGAGGGATTGAGCACTATACATCGACTTCCGGTCTGGAATGGAAGAGGGAACATCTGGTCTTTCCCCGGGCTCATTCGCCATTTATCTATAAAGAGGGCAGTATTTATTACATGCTCTTTGAGATTCATGCAAGAACACTGAAGAAGAAGGGTGGAAACAGTACATCATCCAGAATCATGCTTTCCAGTTCTTCTGATCTGGCTCTCTGGTCAGAGCCACGTAAGATTCTTGATTCTCAGGATGTGCCTCTTTCCTCCTGGCGAGGTGGAAAAAGACGTGTGTCACGACCTCAGATTCTTCAGTGGAATGGTCGATACAGGCTGTATTTCGGAGCTGGAGAAGTCCGGATGTATGATAGCGGAGAGAGGACAGCGGGAAGCCTTTTATATGCTGAATCATATTATCTTGAAGGACCATATGAAGTAGGGGATGAAGTTGTGATTGCCACAGATCCAGAGAGCCGTTACCGTAATCTTGCAGCTGGTTCCGTCCGTCTTATCGCTTGTTCCGATGGCATGGCTGCTGTGAGCTGTACACGTTATTATGACAGGAAAAAAGGTAAGTCATGCTCTCTGATGATGTTTTCAGACAGCAATGATGGTATCCATTTCCGGGATTCAGCAATAATGCAGACAACGCCGGACTCTGGATGGGCCGCGGGGTATATTACATCGTGCGACCTTCGATACAAAGAGAACGAGGAGACCTGGTATTGTTATTTTTCCGCAGATGGCCATCCTGATTCCCGTATTCCTCTACGGCGTGAGTCCCTTGGCCTGCTGCTGGGGAAGAAACGATGATCGATCTTCATTCTGACACTATTTATGCGCTTTGGAAGAACAATTCAGAGGAATCTATCGAGAACAACACGCTGCATATTAATAAAGCTAAGCTCTTAAGGGCTTCTAGCCATGGCCAATGCTTTGCACTTTTCACGCCTATGCATGACCTTGTTCCTGAAAGTCATCGTGGAAAGACTCCCTGGCAGATACTCACAGAGCTTCATGACCGTTTTGTTTACGAGATGGAGAAAGCTTCGATTCCTATCCTCCGCTCTGCCAGAGAGCTGGGTGAGCCTTTTTTGCACGCCATTCTGACAACTGAAGAAGGTGGTGCGATAGAAGGTGATATTTCGAGGATTTCAATGCTTAAGGACTGGAGTGTGAAAATCTTCGGTCTGACCTGGAACTGGGAGAATGAGCTTGGATATCCTAATTCTAATGACATGGAAATAATGTCGAGTGGACTGAAGAAAAAGGGGATAGAAGCTGTAGAGGAATGCAACAGGCTTGGAATTTTGGTGGATGTTTCCCATCTCAGTGATGGGGGATTGAGAGATGTAGTAAGATATTCGAAGCTTCCTGTCGTAGCTACTCATTCCAATTCCAGGAGCATTACAGCTGTTTCCAGAAATCTTACGGATGAGGAGCTTTGCATGATTGCCTCCACCGGAGGTGTTGTCGGTCTTAATCTTTGTCCTGCTTTCCTTCATGATGAAAAGGCAAGGAATGCAGAAGATGCAGTAAGCCTAGTAGAGGATATGGTCAGACATGTAATGCATATTTATAACACGGCCGGTGAGGATATTCTGGCTGTCGGAACAGATTTCGATGGAATTGAAGGAAATCTTGAGATTCCCTCTCCTGATAAACTGTTCATTCTTCAGGAGGCTCTTCTGAAAGCTGGAATGAAATCATCAGTTGTTGATAAAATGTGGGAAGATAATGCCAGAAGGGTTTTCCTTGCGGCAGAGGAGGAAATGTGAGAAAACGTGTTTTGGCGGTACTTATCGTACTTGTCGCAGCTGTTTCAACGCTGGCTGCTGTTGATATCAGTCTGGTTGTCGGTGGACAGGGAACATATGGTGAGCTGACAATCAATAATAATGCCAGCTATAAATTCAACATCGATGCAGAGGTTGACCTCGATTTCGAGAGAGGACATGGAATGCTTATCGGAACAACTCTCTCGATGAGCGATATCGATGTAAGTGTTGGTTATGCTTATCAGACAGATATAAGTTCCAGCTGTGATTTCATCCTTGGAGCTGGTGTCATTCTGGGCCTCAATCCTGCTCTTGGACTGGATTTCTTTGTCACTGCGGATTTCGATTTCAAGATCACACAGGATATGTTCATCCGCCTTGGAACAGGCTTTATTACGGATCTCGGACAGATTGGTGAGGACTATGGCAAGAATCCTACTTTCATTGTTCCTCTTCCATCAATCGGCTTTGGCTGGGATTTCTGAGCAGTCTGAACACTATATGCTTCATCCTGTCTGCTTGAAGATGGGATGAAAGCATGATAGATTAATTAACCATCGGGGCCGTAGCTCATCTGGTAGAGCGTCAGGTTCGCAATCTGAAAGTGGCGAGTTCGAGTCTCGTCGGCTCCAAGTCTTTTATTTTCAGTTTTTATCAATTGGCAGCTCTTCTCGTTGTTCTTCATGAATCAGGAGGCGGGAAGGGGTTTGTTTTATCTTTTAAATCAATATCTTTCCCGTTCCGTACACTGGACCAAAGATAAGGATCAAGAATTTGTATTAATTCTATTTTCCGTTTAGTCCTTTTGCATTCTTTTCAGAGATATGACAAAGGATTTCCGAGCAGAAATTCCTCCAATGGAATCGTTGATGAATTGGAATCATTCTTTGCAGATACGGAAAACACCTTACTCTCCGGATATCTTTTCAGGAAGGTATCCATGCCTTTGCCGTATGTTCTACCACCGCTTTTCACTTCAAATGCAACTGTGGAATATTCGTTATATAGAACGAAATCAACTTCATCTTGCTTTTCTCTCCAATAGCCGAGATTAACATCTTCTCCTGCTATTGAATTGATGAGGTGTACTCCTACGGCTGATTCCACAAGCCGGCCCCAGAATGTGTCATTCTCTTTTGCCTTGGAGAAATCCAGTGGATGCCTTGATGACATGAGCGCATTGTTGAAGACCTGAAGCTTTGGACTGGAGGCTCGCTTTCGAACCTCACTTCCCGAGTATTTCTGCAACCCTGCAAGTAGGCCGCTCTGTTTCAGAAGATCGAGATAATACGCCAATGTCGTAGTGTTCCCGGCATCGGAAAGCTGCCCGAGCATGTGGTCGAATGGCAGAATCTGCCCTGAATAATATGATCCTAGTTCCATGAGCTGCCTCAGGAGCGCCGGCTTCTGAATAGGTGTCAGCATGATGATATCCCTTGTGATGCTTGGTTCCATGATTGAGTCGCGTATGTATGCTTTCCAGCGTTTCTCATCCCCTATGAGTTCGGCAGGTCCTGGATATGAACCGAAATATATGAATTCATCTAAAGAGAAGTCAAACACATCCTTCATCTCTGCATAGGACCAGTGAGGGATAGGAATCAACTCGAACCGTCCTTGGAGTGATTCCGAAAGCCCCTTCATGAGGAGGAGCCGTGATGAACCAGATAGGAGGACTTTCACATTTGTTGCTGTTCTCTTATCTTCATCCCACAGATTCTTCACAGTCTCGCTCCAGTTGGCGATTTTCTGTATCTCATCAACCACGACCAGAGCTTCACCATAGTGTCTTGTAAGATCTCTCGCTCTATCCCATAAGCCTTTTAGCCAAGCTTCACCAGAGACAGGGATATCATCAGCGCTTTCGCTGACATATGGGATATCAATTGTAGAAAGGACATCAGCTATGATTGTGCTTTTTCCGACTTGTCTCGGGCCGGCAATGACCTGTATGAACCGCTTCTTTTCCTTGAGACGACGTCTTAATGTTTCTGTATATCGAGATCTCTCCATAAGCCCTCCTGCGATTTACTCAATGAATCGAGATAATTAACTCAATGCACTGAGTAAATTATTATACAATGACACAGAGTCTGCAATATCATTCTTCCTGCATGGAATATGTCCGGTTCATTATCTTGCTGGAATATGCAGAAGCCATCGGTCTGATTTGTTTTTATCTGCCTCATGTCCGTCGGATTGTATACGCAGGATTTCATGAGTTCCATTCTGATATGCGTTCTTTCATCCCTTCGATATCCAGAACGCCTAATGCAAAGCCTTTGCGGACAAGAGCTGGGGGCACGAATTCATCATATTTCTCAAAGACAGGAACTTCATCGGGATATACGAGCTCAAGCGGGTCGAAATCCTTTTCTGCTTCTTCAGTGATAATTTCATAGAACTCCTCTTCAGAAGCTTTCATCGTGAATTCCATGTAGTAGGGGCGTGATGGATTGAGACCCTTAAGACTGAGCCTTTCACCGCAGCGGAGCTTGAGAAAGCGTTCAAGGGCAAGGAATGCATATGTGCCAAGCCATGGGAAGAGTGCCCACATATTGCCGCCTAGATGAATAAGCGGTCTGTCCTTTATCCCGGATTTCCTGAAGCTGTCTCTGGCATCCAGAAGCCTGTATGCGGCATGCTGCATCAGATATGGATATATTCTTTCTTCTGAAAGTACTGAGTACATTTTCTCAAGAATATGCGTGTGTATATCTCCGGGAACATCGCCGAAGTAAGCTGGTATATTTCCCTTGACGAGTGTGCAGTAGACTATACGCCGCTTATGATCCACTTCATCGACTATCCATACTCTGCCTGCAATAGCAATCTTGTCATTCACCGGAGGCGGTTTGACGATCGTTCCCAGCTCTTCTGAGCCGGAACGTACACTGTATTCCACATTCTCTTTGAAAACTGCGTAGAAGTGATAGCTGTTTACTATCCTTTCTCCGGTAAGACCTACAATGAGCCCCCCGTTCTCAGTCCTGTTTATGTGATCGGTTTCAATAAGATGGAGAAGAAGCGTTCTGTAATCATCCTGGGTGATTCCGGCAAAAGGAGAGAGGGAGAGAACTCTGGATGCCAGCTCTCTGGGTGTCATCTCTCCCGATGAAGCTAGTGTACTCATTGTCTGATGATAAAGAAGACTATATGGTAGCCGACCAGCTCTTGGTGGTTCGACAAAACGCTCTTCTGCATAAAGCTGTATCAGAGCTATAGCCTGTATCAGATACCATGGGATCATAGCGCCAAGCATGGCTCTTGGTTCTGGATGCTCCTCTCTCATGACAAGGTGCATTTCAGCTGGATTCCCTCTCCTTCCTGTTCTTCCAAGACGCTGCAGAAGGGCTGATACCGTGAATGGGGCATCAAGCTGGAAAGCTCTCTCAAGTCTTCCGATATCTATACCGAGCTCAAGCGTTGCAGTGGCGCAGACTGACATGAAGGAATCATCATCCTTCATCTCTTCTTCAGCGCTTTCCCTGTAAGAGGCGGAGAGATTGCCGTGATGTATGAGGAACCTGTCTTTCTCATGTCTAGCTTCGCAATATTGTCGCAGAGCCTGGCATACTGCTTCGCATTCTTCCCTGGAGTTAGTGAATATGAGGCATTTGTGTCCTCTTGTATGTTCGAAGATATAACCATAAGCGGGATCAGCTGCCGATGGTGCGATATCCGTGGGAGGCTCAGGAGATAGTGTTTCCAGTATTTCTTTTCTGCCTTCATCTGCTTGTGGAGAGGTTACGAAGAAGTGCTCTATTGATAGTTTCCAGATTTCTTTACCCCCGTCGAATCTGGGTATTACAGTGCTTCGTCTGCTTCCTGCTGAGAGAAAGTGTCCAGCTTCATCCAGATTTCCTATGGTTGCAGAGAGTCCGATTCTTCTGGGGTCGCAATCAGCTGTTCTTGAAAGCCGCTCTATAAGAGAGAAGGTCTGCAATCCTCTGTCTCCTCTCAGCAGTGAGTGGATCTCATCGATTACGATGAAACGGAGGTCTCCGAAGAGATGCGGAATCTCCATATGCTTGTTGATAAGCAATGATTCAAGGGACTCGGGGGTGATCTGGAGTATTCCGGAAGGTTTTCTCAGTAGTTTTCTCTTGCCCGTCTCGCTTGCATCTCCATGCCATTTCGTTACAGATATTCCCTCTTCTTCACAGATTTCCCCGAGCCTGCTGAATTGATCGTTGATCAGTGCTTTCAATGGGGCTATGTAGAGAACACCTACGCTTGAAGAGGGATTTTCATGAAGCAGCGTGAGAATAGGAAAGAATGCGGCCTCTGTCTTTCCGGATGCGGTTGAGGCGGAAATCAGCACATTGCTATCTGTGTTGAAAATGGCATCGCCTGCTGCATTCTGTACAGCTCTCAATGCTTTCCATCCTGACCGGTAGATATAATCCTGAATGAACGGGGCATAGCGGGAAAAGATGTTCATATGGAGAACCCTTCAAATGCTTCATCTGCTGTGTCTGAGACTGCTCCAGAAGCTGTGTATTCGAATTCATCGGATTGCAGCATCTCTTTCAGTGTCATCCCTGGATTCTGATAAAGCAGATCCAGCAGTTCTATGAAATCACGGATGACTTCACGTGGCGTGATATTCTCCTCAGCTCCTATCCGGCTGTATTCGAGTTTTATGAATTCTGTCAGTTCTTCTGTTCCAATCTTCCTTTCATAGCTGTAGAGATCCGCATGTATCAGTGCAAGTTTCTCGCAGAGAATAAGCATTTCTTCCGGTGTCAGAGGTTCCAGATGTATGACAGGAGCGAGGAGGTCTCTTGTACCGGGTCTGGAAAATTTTCCTTCCTGCAGCCTTGAACGGAGGGCTTCATAGCTGTAGAGGCCTCTTCTTCTGTCTTCCAGAGCCTGTGGCGTTGCTCCCATCAGAAATCCGATATACTTTGCTTTTCCCTGCAATGTATCGTTATAAATTGTCAGGAGTTTTTCATAGTTGTACTGTCTTGTGATTGATGATGGAATCTTATAAAGGTTTACCAGTTCATCAATCATGATGATTATGCCTTCGTATTTTGCCAGACGGAAGAAGAGGGCGAATATCTTGAGATAATCATACCAGTCATCATCTGTAATGATGATATTGATTCCAAGTTCCTCTTTTGCTTCTCTCTTTGTACTGTATTCGCCTCTGAACCATTTTGAGACCTTTGCTTTCATATCATCATCGCCTTCGAGATATGCGTGATAGTAAAAGGAGAGGAGTTTTGCAAATTCGAAGCCATGTACAAGCTCACTTATCGATGATGTGACAGCATAGATTTTCCTGTCTACAGCCTCTGACAATAAAGGATTTCCAGGCAGTAGGCCGGTTTCGTTTGCAGCCTCGCTTTGGATTGAGCTGATCCATCTGTCCAGTATCAAGCTGAGGGCACCTCCCTCCGGCTTTGTCTTTGTTGACAGATTGCTGATGAGTTCCCTGTATGTTGCCAATCCCTGGCCGGATGTTCCTTTCAGTCTTCTTTCTGGAGAAAGGTCGGCATCTGAGACGATGAAACCCCTGTCCATCGCATAATTTCTGATAGCCTGCAGAAGGAAACTCTTTCCAGAGCCATATCTGCCGACGATGAACCGGAAGGAAGCACCTCCTTCAGAGATGATTGAGATGTCATGAAGAAGGGCTTCTATCTCATTCTTTCTTCCGACTGTTATATAAGGCAGTCCTATCCGGGGAACGACACCGCCTTTCAGTGAATTCAATATGGTCTGGGCAATGCGCCTTGGTACTTTCCTGCTGTCAGCCATTCTTTCCTCCGAGGACTTCCCTGATATCATTAATATAGTCTTCAATCAATATCAGTGTATTCCCATCTGATTGAACTATACTATCTCCGATTTCATCGAAATAAGCTTCATTGATACTGTCCGCAACAACAGAAGGCAGGAGGTGATGCTCTTTTATGTAAATATCAGGAGAATTTCCATCAAGCAGCATCTGCAGAATCTTGTCGTAACTGCTTTCAGTTTTATCGTCATTGTCTGATACATCAGCTGAATCATTGTCCAGTTCATCTTCTATCAGGAGATTGTCGCGGATTATGAGAGCATCTGCCCTTATCTTTTCAAGATTTGCCATATCAATCCTGATTTCCGGTTTTGACTTTTCCTGCTTTTCTTTCCTGTCGTTTTCAATTACGGATTTTATGTATTTCTCTGCCCATTCATCGCCAGGCTTATCTTTTATCGGACGTCCTGTTTTCAGGTATTTTCTCAGTTCTTTATCGGTTTCATGAATAAAGGCGGAGAACAGTTTCCTGTTTAAAGCAGATGGAGAATACCTTGTGATACGCCACCAGCCATTCTCTCTGGAATAGGTGATGCTAAGGAGCTGGTATGATGTATCAGGAAGTGATCTGTCAAGATAATAGACAGCATTTTCCATCGGGAACCATGGATATCTCATCCTGCTGCGGAAAATCCTGATGATGAATGATGGATCTGTCAGAACAGCGTGGCGCCAGCTTGCTGCTGTCAGATGTGCTCCTTCCTTGCTTCTGGCAACGGGCGATGAAAGAAAGGATTTATAGCAGAAAGTGCAAAGCGCCTGGAAAATCTCATCATCTGAACTCTCCGGAGTCAGCAGAGGTGCTATGGCCTTTGCGTAAAGAACTTCATCTGCTGTTGCATACTCCATTGCAGTTTTTTCTGGAAGATTATTCAGGATGATATAATCAAAGAGCCATCGGTGGATGTTGTTCAGCATTCCCTTGTTGCCATAACCGGTAAGTACGAAATTCTTCTCAAATTCCCTGATTCTCCCAAATCCTTCTTCTGGGCTCTTCACGCCAATTCCATTTATGAGCTCATAGATATAAAGATAAGCGAAGGATGGGGATATCGGCTGATAATGACCTTTTCTCAGCTCAGTCCGCCATGAAAAATAGCCTCTGAGCTCTGAAGTATTCAGATCATGATATGTCGTGTAGTAATGCTTAAACGGTCCTGGAAGAGGTGCATTATCCTCGTAATCCTCCATTGCTTTGCCCTGTATGTAGAAGTTCCTGCATTTATCGTCAAAAAGAGATTGGGATGAATACGAATACAGCTTCTTCATCTCTCTGATTCTTTCAGGAACATCTTCCTCTTCTTCATTCCCGTGTGATGGAATAGGCGTATCATGATAATTCCCTTCTCTATCTGCGGTATCTATGATGATGGTGGAAGCTTGCTGCCGAAGCGTGCGGACTGCTTTGTCGAAGAGCGGAAGCACTACATCCTCTTCGGTGGTATCATCAAAGCAAATGCCTATCCAGGTGCTGCCTTTCATGCGGAAAGGAGGTCTGAAATATGGCTTGGAAGACTCCGAGAGGATATCATTGCTGCATTTGAGATCACAGCATTCAATCATTCTTCCCCTCTCATAGTCGTGCTCTCTGATGAGCAGTGCTACCCATTTGCCTGTCTCCATATCTGACAGAACTGAGAAGCCGGGGAAATCGGGCCATTTATGTATTTCCTTGATATGGAATGTCCCTTCAGCGTATGCCGTCAGATCTGACAGTTTCAAAACGGCCTCCAGACAGAAAAACTTACTACCACTATTCTAATATAGTCAGAAAAAGAGCCGCTAGGGAAATTTAATTTCCAGCTGTTATTCTTCAAGAGAAAAAGATGAAAAAAACTACCACTTGCACAGCAGACAAGTGGTAGCATATCCGGATCGTGATAATTCAGAACTTCTGAGCTTTATCGATATCAATGACAAATACAACGCAGCCACCGGCGGGGACTTCAACCATATTTGCTCCGGCTGGATTGAACATCCTCATATCTGCACCGGATACAGGGCTGAGCTGCATTCTGTGTCCTGCATATTTTTTCAGTACATCCAGAACAGCATCGACTTTTTCATCATCCGTACCAATGAGCAGTGTTGTGTTTTTTGCTTTCAGGAAGCCACCGGTTGTTGAGAGCTTGGTGACGAAGAAACCTTTTTTGTTGAGCTCCTGTACGGTATCTGTTTCGTCAGCTGTCTGAATTATCGAAAGAATGAGCTTCATCGTTAGTTTCTCCTTTTTCCTGAAAATTATAACATGCTGTTGATGGTGCATGCAATTGCAAGCTTGTACAGTGCTTGAAAAGTTATTATATACACGCTTTCATTTTCTGTTCCTGCTGCTGAGAATCTGGATGCATGGCTGATGATAAGAAGAATGTAATATTCAAGATAGTAGTAGCATGGATTATTTCAACCATTGGAACTTCCGTTATAGCATTCTTCTTTCTCAGTCTTTCTGACTCTGCCAGCGGCTTTATAGAATCAGCCAAAGCTCAGGAAATAGCTGCAGAACTTGATGGAACTGTATGGAAGACAAATGCGGCAGGAAGGAAACTGCTTTTGTCTCTTTACTCAGCTGAAAGTGATGGAATTCTGCAAATTAAGCGATATGGGGATGATTCTATGCTGCTCATCCTCTCAGATTCGGTGACAATAGCGGGACCGGAAGGCGATACCGTAGGCGGGGTACTTGGTGGAATTCCCTTCAGGATTTCTATCACGGAAAGTAAAAGCGGAGAGGGTAGGGCCTTTTCCATCGTATCAGATGATACTTCTGTTGTTTTCTCTCAATAATTGATGCTTTGCTTTCGTATCACCGGATCTTCGATTGTAATTGCACTGCCTCTTGCCGGATTATGAGATTGTGGCATGTGGATCAGCACACTTGCGCGGTAAGGATAGCCTGAATACTCCGGATGAGAACTTATATTCCTGTCCATCATCTCTATGAATTCATCATTCCAGTATTCTTCTTTGCCGTATGGAAACCATCTGACAGTAATCCAGGATAGCTTTCCATCATCATCTCTGAAGAAAATCTGTGGATCTATTCCGGGTATTGTCTGGTAGGATTCTATCTTCTTTCCTTGGGCTTCAAGCTCTCTCATCACAGTCTGTACAGCAAAATCGTGCATTTCCCAGCTGGACATCTTTTTTTCATCATCTGTTCCGATGTGGACAGGATCTATCGGGTTCAGCTTGTTTTCTGTGAAAGCTGCTGCATCAAAGAGATTCCATCCTTCTGCATTCTCATGGACAGGAAAAATACATGGTACCAGATTGTTTTCTGCAGACATTCTCAGAAGTGATTTGAGCATTCTGTCATCATCAGGATAAAGGATGGAATCATTTTCTGTCGCAAGGGGCAGGACTGCAAAGATTGCATTCTTGTAAGAGAATATAAGATCGGAGAAAGAAGGATTTGTCATTTTGGACTTAATCCAGAGAAAGGTTCTTTCTGGATAGGTTCTGAATATCTCCTGCAGGTGGATTGCCGCGGCATAGAACAGTTCTGCCTTATCTTCCGGAATTGAAGGATTGCCCTCTCTGATAATATACATTTCTCTCTTCATAAAGTTTCCTTTCGTTAATTATCTTAGCACAACTGGAATGACAGAGAGAGTAAGATGTGCAATACTTTCCCCGTGATGGTGCAGCTGCCATTGTCTGTTGCATGGCTGTTGCATCTGGAGGATATATGGAAACAGTGGCAGATTATTTCGGCTCGTTAGTCTTCAATGATGAAGTCATGAGAGAACGTCTCCCGAAGGATGTCTATAAAGCTCTCAGGCGGACTGTCGAGGATGGAAAGGATCTTGATATCAATGTGGCTAATTCCGTAGCGAATGCTATGAAGAACTGGGCAATTGAGAAGGGGTGTACGCATTATACTCACTGGTTCCAGCCGATGACAGGTATAACAGCTGAGAAACATGAAGCTTTCATAGCACCTCAGGATGGAGGGAAAGTCCTTCTTGAATTCTCCGGCAAGGAGCTTATAAAAGGTGAGCCGGATGCTTCGTCCTTCCCGTCCGGCGGTCTCAGGGCTACATTCGAGGCAAGAGGCTACACAGCCTGGGATCCTACAAGCTATGCTTTCATAAAGGATGAGACGCTCTGCATTCCGACTGCATTCTGTTCCTATTCCGGTGAGACGCTTGATAAAAAAACACCGCTTCTGAGAAGTATGGAGGTGTTATCTGCAGAGGTGCTGAAGATTCTTCACCTTTTCGGCACTGATGCGCGCCATGTGATAACAACTGTCGGCGCAGAACAGGAGTATTTCCTTATTGATAAAAGGGATTATGCAAAGAGAAAGGATCTTATCTATACGGGCCGTACGCTATTAGGTGCAAGAGCTCCTAAAGGGCAGGAAATGGAAGATCATTATTTCGGTGCTCTCCGTACACGTGTCTCTGAGTATATGCAGGACCTGGACAGGGAACTCTGGAAGCTTGGTATCTATGCAAAGACCTCCCATAATGAAGTTGCACCCTGCCAGCATGAGCTTGCACCTGTTTTCACGACAACCAATATTGCTGTCGATAACAACCAGCTGATGATGGAAGTCATGAAGAAGGTGGCTGAGCGTCATGGCTTTGCCTGTCTGTTGCATGAAAAGCCATTTGCCGGTGTCAATGGTTCAGGAAAACATAATAACTGGTCTCTCTCCACTGATACTGGTGTCAATCTTCTGGAACCCGGTGATAGTCCCAGAGACAATGCCCAGTTCCTGCTGTTTCTGGTTGCAGTCCTGAAGGCTGTTGATGAGTATCAGGATCTTCTGAGAATGTCTGTTGCATCGGCTGGAAATGATCATAGGCTTGGGGCTAATGAGGCTCCTCCCGCTATCGTCTCTGTTTTCCTTGGAGATGAATTGACAGGCATTCTCGAGGCAATTGCAGAGGGCAAGCCAGTACCAGGAAGACCGAAGGAGAAGATGCAGCTTGGGGTACATGTCCTGCCAGCTATTCCGAAAGATACTACAGACCGCAACAGGACGAGTCCTTTTGCTTTTACAGGCAACAAATTCGAATTCAGAATGCTTGGTTCCTCTTTCTCTGTAGCTGAGCCCAATACTGTAATCAATACTATAGTTGCAAAGGAGCTGAAAGGATTTTACGAGATTCTTTCAGGTTCTGATGATTTCACGACTGCTGTAAACGATCTGGTGCGTGAGACATATATCAAGCATAGACGGATCGTCTTCAATGGCAATAACTATGCTCCTGAGTGGGTGGAAGAAGCCAGAAGGAGAGGGCTGATGAACCTTGCTTCTGCACCGGATGCTTATGATACTCTACTTTCCCCAAAGAACATTGAGGTGTTTGGAGAATTCGGTATCTACAGTTCCGTTGAGCTTCATTCACGTTATGAGATTCTCAATGATGAATATTCGAAAACCATCCACATTGAGGCACTCACGATGATTGATATGATCAACAGGCAGGTGCTTCCTGCTGTAATGGAATTCTCTTCTTCAATTGCAGAGAGTATCGTGAGGAAAAAAGCCGCATTGCCAGAGATGAAGATAGATGCGGAAACTGAGAGACTGGCTGAAATCGAGGGATTGGAGAACAAACTCTATCATGCTGTCAAAGAGCTGGATAAAGCAGTTGTGCTGGCTGCAGATTATTCTGGTTCATCTCTCTCTCATTATTACAGGAATACAGTCATTCCTCTTATGGACAGCGTCAGGGAATATTGTGATGGGCTTGAGCTTATCATCGGACAAAAGAACTGGCCGTATCCGACGTACGGAGAAATGCTGTTCTATGTGTGAAAGGAAAGGGCCTGGATTTGTTTTCAGGCCCTTCAGTTTTTACTGCTCGGAGAACTCTTCTTTGCCAGCTCCGCAAAGCGGGCATACCCAGTCAGCTGGTACATCTTCCCATTTTGTTCCTGGAGCGATTCCGTTATCAGGATCTCCTGCTTCTTCGTCATAGACATAGCCGCAGAGGTTGCAGATATACTTTTTCATAATAGCCTCCATTAATGATAATCGTTATCAATAAGGTACTCCATTTACTGCTTCCCGTCAATCTTTGAAACCATGCTATCATAAAAGAAAGGGAGGAAGGTATGGAAATAAATACCGGAGCACTTATTATCGTCGGCTTTTACCTTATCGGCATGCTGCTTATTGGCTTTGTCGTCGGAAAAGTGAAGATCAAGACCAGTAGTGATTACATGCTTGCGGGCCGCCGCATGGGGTTATTTATGGTTGCATTCTCGCTTTCGGCTAATAATATCGGAGGCGGATCAACTACAGGACTGGCTGATAAAGCGTTCGGCAGCTGGGGTATGAGTGCCATCTGGTATGTTCTTGCTGCTTCGGTTGCAATGATTCCGCTCGCTTATTTTGCCCCTCGTATCCGCAAGACAATGGCTGTGACAATACCGGAGGTTGTAGGAAGACGATTCGGCCGTGGAAGCTCTGTTTTCTCGGCTGTTCTGAATATCCTTGCTCTTTTCTGCCTTACATCGTCCCAGGTTGCAGCTTCTGGATCAGTTGTAGCGACACTGACAGGGATTCCGATGAATGTCTGTCTTATCATTGCTGGTATCATCATTATTCTCTATACGACGCTGGGTGGAATGATTGCTGATCAGATTTCCGATCTTGTTCAGTTCATTATCATTCTTGTCGGTCTTGCTGTTGCTACACCGATAGTTCTGCATGGCTGTGGAGGATGGGATGTGATTTCTGCAAAGCTTCCCGGTTCACAGCTGAACCCGACTAAAATCGGCTGGGTTGTCATTATCGGGTATATCTTCAACTACTTCTGTACATTCCTTTCAGGACCGGAGATGATAAGCCGCTTCGAAAGTGCAAAAGATGAGAAGACAGCAT
Source organism: uncultured Spirochaetaceae bacterium (assembly GCA_944389085.1). Classification (GTDB taxonomy): domain Bacteria; phylum Spirochaetota; class Spirochaetia; order Sphaerochaetales; family Sphaerochaetaceae; genus Ornithospirochaeta. The sequence goes on along the minus strand of CALXLB010000097.1, from coordinate 17,077 downwards.
TCAGAGCCTCTCTTCTTTCAGGTGTTCTGATGGCTGCTATGGCTGTTTTCCCGACACTTCTCGGTCTTGCTGCACTTGCTATGAAAGAGCAGATTGCCGGAATTACCGGAGCCACAGCGATGATGGCTGTCACTGAGCATTTTGCCCCGACAATCATCACCGGTGTCGTCTCTGCTGCTATTATTTCAGCAACTATGTCTTCTGCGGATTCCAATCTTCTCTGTATGTCGACGATGTTCATGAATGATATCATGATTCATTTCAGTGCAAAGTGCCGTTCTCTTTCAGATAAAGGAATGATTTTCTGGACAAGAACATGCAACGTTCTTTTCTGTGCGATTGCCATGCTGATTTCCCTAATGCAGATAAATATCGTGACCATGAATACATTTGCATTTGCTATCAGATGTGCAGGGCCTTTTGCAGCTTATGGACTTGGTATGATTGTTCCCAGAGCTACAAAGCATTCAGGGCAGATTTCAATCGTGACAGGTACAATCGGCGTTATTGTCTGGCAGATTCTTTCCGGAGGTGATTTCCTTTTTGGTATTCTTCCTGTTGTTTTCGGCTGTGCTGTGGGTACTCTCACTTTCTTCATCGTGAATGCAATCGAATGGAAGCTTGGTGTTGAACCGGCACCTTCAGCATTCCTGACAGAAGAGCAGAAAAAGCATCTGGAATCCTGGGAGAGATAATGAGACTTTTTGTAGCAATCCTTCTGCCAGAGGCTGTGAAGAACAGACTTGCGGTAATCAGAGATGCGCTTCATGACAGAGCTTTGTCCGGAACCTTTGTCAGCAGAGATTGCTTTCATGTCACACTGGAGTTTCTGGGGGAGTGTTCTCCCTCAGAACGTGACAGGATAATCAGGGTGATGGAAGGAATCCGTTTCCAGCCATTCGACATAATACTTTCACACACTGGAAGCTTTACACGGAGCGATGGTGATATCTGCTGGGTCGGAGTAGAGGAGAATAGGTCTCTTGTGAAACTTCATGATGATCTGGCAAAGAAACTTCAGGCAGAAGGCTTCAGACTTGAGAAGAAGAGATTCAGAGCTCATATCACCCTTGCACGCAGAGTCCATGGAGGTGTTTCTTCCTGTCGCATAGATCCCGTGAAGGTACGCGTTGAAAGTATTTCCCTAATGCTCAGCGAAAGAGGAGAGCGGGGTATGATTTATACCCCTGTTTTCACATCTCCTTCTGCTTCTGTCCAAGGTACGATGACGTAGTTTTCTTCTGCTTTTTCCAGAACAATATATGATGTCTTGCCGATTTCAAGGGTTATTCCCTCTGCCCCGGCTGATGTTGTTGATTCTGCATCTCCGACTGTGAACTGGGCTGAGAAGTTGTCACCAGGCTGTTCAATCATAGGAAAGTAGATTTCTGCTTCGGGGGCAATCTGCTCTACTTTTTCTGCAGCAAAGTCCTGCGTGGCCCGCGGATAGCTGTTCTCATTATAGCTGAGCGGAATGCTGAAATCTTTGATGACTTCACCAGTGCTGTTCTTGAGCCTGAGCCAATAACAATCCGGATTCAGCGTTATCACGTTCTGTCCCAGGCTGTAGCTTCTTGAAGTCTCATAGTAATAAATACCTTCAAGGGTGACAGTAATCTCTCCGTCATTTATGGCCTTTTCGTCTGGCACTATTGACGGGCTTGTGCTTTCTGCATCAATTGTGAATTCAGAATCCCCTAACGTGATAGTGACAGGGGCGTCTGAATTATTTTTGAAAGCAACTGAACGTATGCCAAGAATGCCTGACAGATCGCAGGATGGGAAAAGAAAGATCATCAGCAGCAAGGCTGGTATCAGGAATTTCTTTTCCATCTTCACCTCATTCTGAGAAATGCTTTATAGCAGTTCTTCGCAGCCAGCACATCGGCTACTGCCGTTATTTCCCAAGGTGCATGCATGGAAAGCACTGCTACTCCGCAATCGATGACCTGCATGCCATACCAGGCAGCATATTTTGCAATGGTTCCACCACCGCCTGTGTCAACTTTTCCCATCTCAGACATCTGGTATTTCACACTGCTGTCATCCATGGCTTTCCTGAGAGAGGCGATGAACTCTGCATTGGCATCGGAGGCTCCTGATTTGCCGCGTGAACCTGTGTATTTATTGAAAACGACACCACCGCCCAGCACGGATGAGTTCTTCTTGTCATACAGGGAAGCATTCAATGGGTCGTAAGCTGCATTCACATCACTTGAGAGCATGTATGATGAACGCAGCATACGGCGGAGCGTGAGACCATTGTAGCCACCATCCATGCGTGCAAGAACCTCTGAAACAGCATTCTCAAGGAAGATGCTGTCCATGCCTGTGGCACCTACAGAACCTATTTCTTCCTTATCTACCAGAAGACAGCATGATGTTCTCTCTGCGCTTTCTTCTTCAAGCATGGCCTCGAGGGAAGTAAATGCACATACTCTGTCATCCTGACCATAGGAAAGGATCATTGAACGGTCAAATCCCATCAGCTTTGATTTTCCAGCAGGGACTATCTCAAGTTCGGCGCTCTGGAAGTCTTTTTCATCCATGCCGGTTGCTTCTGTGATGAGCGAGAGTATTTTCTTCTTAGCTGCATCTTTTTCATCGCTTTCGCTTTCTTTCAAGCCGATGATGAGATCAAGATCCTCTCCTGCGATGAACTCACTGGCATTTTTCTTCATCTGTTCCTGAGCCATATGCGGAAGAATATCGGAGATGCAGAAAGCCAGTTCGTCATCTTCTCCGAGTATGATTTCTTTTTTCGTTCCATCCTTGCTTATGACAACACCGTGGATAGCAAGCGGAAGAGTGACCCACTGGTACTTCTTGATTCCACCGTAATAATGAGTATCCAGATATACAACTCCATCGTTTTCATAGAGAGGATTCATCTTTACATCAAGTCTGGGAGAATCTATGTGGGCTCCAAGGATGTTCATACCTTTTTCAATGGAATCACTTCCGATTCTGAAGAGTGCTATTGATTTGCCATATTGCACAAAGTAGACTTTATCCCCGCTCTGAAGATGGTCGGTTGTCTCTATGTTCTTATAGCCTCTGGCTTCAGCAAGCGAGATGATTTCCTTGATGCATTCTCTTTCTGTTTTGCCGTTGTCGAGGAATGCTCTATATCTTTTTATTTCGTCCATTGTTTTCTCCATCAGATAGAATAATACTCATTTGTACAGCTGGGTGCAAAGCTTAATATTTTCCTGCAGAATAGAGATTCCGGGAAATTGTAGCTTCTGCAAGGAAAAACAGCTTGAAAAAACATATGTCAGAGAGAAATCCGTCTTTCCTCCTTGTCAGCGAAGACGAGGATGATGGAATTTCCTTCTGTTCTTACTTCTTGCGGCTGCTGTCCTTTCCGGTCTTTAGGAACAAGAGCCGTGATGATTCTGCTGTTATTGCCATAAGCTGAGAGGACAAGCGTGTTCACCTCTTTGTACATGCCCTGTTTGGCACCGAATGCGATGAAGCCCTGCCACTCCGGTTCTGTCACACCTCGGATAATCTTATGTCCAACGTCATGTGATGGTACGAATATTCTGAGATTCTCATATTCAAAATCACTGACAGCTTCATCATCGATGTGCCAGAGTACCTCCCATTTGTGTTCTTTCTGAGCCTGTAGCGTGTCGACGACGATGAAAATCCGTTCATGGCGGAGGAAGATGACTTTCCGCGTATGCTTTACTGTCTTGTCTCCGATATCCTGATAACCTTCGCTGTATGTGCTTTCAGCCCATTCGATATCGTCAGAGGGTATTGTTGTTTTTATATCAGCTTTTCTGTTGATTTCTTCATCATTCCATTGGTAAGTACTTCTTCTGTCCTGATCGTGTCCATCGACACGGACTGTGTTATGTCCACGTGTAGAGAGGACATATTTCCGCATCTCACTGTCATCGTAAGCATAGATTCCAGCTTCTGGAACAAGGTACTTTCCTGCAGCATAGATGATAAGATTGAGTTTGTCTTCATGCTGATGCCCCCTTCCGAAAGGTGCGGCATCAAAAAGAGCCCAGACATCATCTTTTTTCCAGCCTGTACGGAAGACAGCAAAGCCAGAGTAGGGCAATACAGTACTTGTGTATCCGGGGTCTTCACCACCGAAGACAGCCCAGTCGATATCCCTGTCTCTGAAGAATCTTGTTTTTGGCAGCAGCAGATCCTTTGCTTTTGCCCTTGTTCCATCATTGATATCGGGGAGTGTGCCATCAGGCATCATCAGTTTTGTGTTGATATCGCAGGCTATTCTCAGTGTTTCCATAATTCCGTCTGGAAGCCTTACAGAAAAGGCTTTGGCTGTCTCCAGCAGTCTTTGATAATTGTTTATGGCGACGTCGTGGTAATTGGTTGTAAGTTCATACTGGAATCCATCTGGATAGAACTGTCGCCTGCATTCCTTTTCCAGTGATGAGACTGCATCATTCAGCCAGGCTTCCGAATCTTTAAAGAAGGGATACAGCATTCCGATATGAGCCAGTCCATTCATCTCCATCAGCAGCCAGTTTGCAGCTGTTCTGTCATGTACAAGCCTGATTGCATGTTCATAGATGGATTTGAACCAGAGAATCATCATTTCATCAGTGAATGCAGGGCTCTTGTAGAATGAGTAGAGGATATAAGGCCAGTTTGCTCCCATCCTGATACCGCACTCAATCGTTCTCCAGCACTTTGTATCATGCCCGGATGTCCCTGCAGGAGGAACTGGTGCATCCTCTATCCAGCTTTTCATGATATCTATGGCTGCAGAGGCGATCTTTTCATCTCCGGTGAGATTGTATTCATGAGCCATCATCTTTATATCATTGTGGCGTGACAGCTGCCATGTCCATTCTTTATAACCGTTTGCTGTGGGATTGTCGAACCATCCTATTCTTTTTCTCTCAGAGAAGTCACCGATTATTCCCACCGATACCACTTTGTATTCTTCAATTCTCTTTACGGCTTCGCTGTCGCTTTCTCCGGGAAGCTTGTAGATGTTTTCCGGAGTTTCATAAGGAATAGAGAAGAACTTTTCCCTGTTGCTGTCCAGGAATAGCCTGACGTATTGAGAGAAAGCAGATGCAGCTTCCTTGTAATTATTCCTTCTTGCGGCTGTCTTGGTTTCTTTCAGCTCATCTGATAATGCTTCAAAGAATTCTTTATCCTGCGTGATAGGGCCTTTGGTCATTTTCTTCACTCCTGGTTTTAATCATCGCATTTTTTCTTTGCTGGTGCCAATTGAGTTCTTTTCTGGTATCCTCTCTATATGAAAAGAAAGAGAGAGAAGATCCATAAGCTTACATTCAGGGAGCAGATCAGGACTGCACCAAAGTTATTCACCATTTATGTTCTCCTAAGGTTTTCTGTTGTACTTGTGATGATTGCTCAGATTTTCAATAGAGACTGGCAGAACGTCGCACTTTGCGTTTTTTCGCTTTTCCTTTTCACAATTCCTTCGTTTATCGAGCGTAACTGGCATATAGATATACCTGATACGCTTGAAGTCATCATACTTGTTTTTATTTATGCTGCAGAAATCCTCGGTGAGATCAGGGCGTTTTATGTTAAAGTTCCTGGATGGGATACCGCTTTGCATACAATCACAGGGTTTCTGTCGGCAGCTGTAGGTTTCTCACTTGTTGATATCATCAACAGAAATGAGAATACGAAGCTTCATCTTTCCCCGCTTTATGTGGCAATCGGAGCTTTCTGTTTCTCTATGACAATCGGTGTCATATGGGAATTCTTTGAATTCTCAGCAGATCAGCTTTTCGGATTGGATATGCAGAAAGATACTATTGTTCATGAGCTGCATACAGTGCTTCTGGATGGAAGCATGACAAATAAGGTCGTTTCCATAACAGGAATCACCGAGACATCGGTCAATGGAATGGCTCTTGGTGTCGGTGGCTATATTGATATCGGCCTGATTGATACGATGAAGGATCTCTTTGTGAACCTCATCGGGGCAACTGTTTTCTCAGTCATTGGCTTTTTCTATATAAAGGGCAGGGGAAAAGGCAAATTTGCCAGACGCTTCATGCCTACACTCAAAAGCAGAAGCGTCGACAAAGATGACGTCAGATAAGTTTCCTCAGGTCGTTCAGAGCTTCTTCATCCACGATCTCCCATGGCAGTGAGACATCTGTTCTTCCAAATGCTCCGAATGAAGATGATCTGCGATAGATGGGAGTCCGGAGATTCAGGCGTCTGATCATGCCTTCAGGTCTTAAATCATAGTGTCTGGAGACCCAGTCAAGGATTTTCTCATCACTTACACGGCCTGTACCATACGTGAAGATTGCTAATGAAACTGGTTCTGCAACACCGATAGCATATGCCGCCTGTAGCTCACACTCTGCTGCAGCACCTGCCGAGACAATTGTTTTTGCAATGTTGCGGAGTGCGAGGGATGCTGTTCTGTCAACTTTTGTAGGATCTTTGCCAGAGAAAGCTCCTCCGCCATGGTGTGCATATCCACCATATGTGTCTGCGATTATCTTGCGTCCGGTGAGTCCTGTGTCAGCGGCAGGACCTCCAAGTACAAACCTTCCTGTTGGATTTATGAAGAACTTCGTATCCTTGTCCAGAAGGTTTTCCGGTAATTCGGTCATGATGACTTTTTCAAGAAGCTCTTTTCTCAGATCTTCAAGTGTGATGTCTTCATCGTGCTGGGCTGAGAGGACAACTGCAGCAATCCTGATGGCTTTTCTTCCTTCATACTCAACTGTGATCTGGCTTTTTCCATCTGGCCTGAGGAATGGAAGCGAGCCGTCCCTTCGTTTTCTGCTCAAAGCCATCGTGAGTTTCCTTGAGAGAGCAAGGGCAAGAGGCATGCATTCTTCTGCCTCATCGGAAGCATAGCCGAACATCATGCCCTGATCCCCCGCTCCGATGGTTGAACTGTCTTCGAAAGAGGAATCAACACCCATTGCTATGTCGTCAGACTGCTTGTGGAGTGAACATGTGATAGAAGCTGTATCATCGAAGCCATACTCACTTTTTGTATAGCCGATGGATCTGATGACATCTTTTGCTATTTCCTTGTAGTCGACATCAGCTTTTGTCGTAATCTCACCCATTATGTGAACAGCCCTAGGCTCTGCAGTGACTTCACAAGCTGAACGCGAGATCGGATCCTGAGCCAGAAGCGCGTCAAGAATGCCGTCGGCAATCTGGTCACATACTTTATCCGGATGTCCATCCGTTACTGATTCTGAAGTGAATAATCTTCTCATATCACATCGATTATACTGATTTATCCTGTGGCGTGCTATGCCAGATTTAATCTCTGTCATTTTGTACTTTTTAAGTACTTATTGTTGCAGAAAGGGCACTTCAGATGCGAAGCAGAATTTGCAGTACTGAGGTTGCGGATCAATATCTGCTGCTGGCGAAATTTGACAGACAGAATCTGTTGAATTCCAGTAAGTTGGTCTTGAAATCAATCAGGAATTCAAGCGGGCCTGGTGTGTTCCTTCTCAGCCATCTTCTTATTTCCGCTGTCATCATATCTGCAGCAAGTTTTGTTGATTTGTTTATTTCAGGCTGATTGAAGACCTGCTGCAGAGGCTGTTCCAGAAGTATTGAGATATCATTCAGCAATGGAAGCGAGAGCGCATCCATGAAGAATTCTCTGTCTGCATGGAGATATCTTAACAGCGTTACAATTGCATCCCAGGCTTGATAACGGTGCATCTCTCTTTCAAGTTCCAGCATGGATTTCTCCACTATGCTTGAGAGCAGATTCTCTTTGCTTTTGTAGTGATAGTAGAAATTCTTCCGGCTCATTCCTGCTTCAGCCGTAATCATTGAGATGTCTATCCCTTCATAATCTGTTGTCTTAAGAAGCTTTCTGAAAGCTTTTGACAATCTCTCATTGGCTTCCTGCATTCTTGTGCTATGCATTTATCCCCCTTTTATGACTGTTGGTATTTTACCATATTGGCTGGAAATTCGGATATAAATCAGCTCTCCGCATGGTAGAAAGTTCATCTTCTCGTTATTATGTATCCATGCTTACTTTAGATACTGTGTATCAGGCCTCCTTTGCATTGAAGGAAATTGCCAGAGTTACTGATCTCATACGTGCACCACGCATGTTTCCTGAAGAGGAAGTGTATCTTAAGACCGAGAACCTGCAGACAACTGGTTCCTTCAAGGTCCGCGGTGCTTATTACAAAATCTCACGCCTCAGCGATGAGCAGAAAAAGAAAGGTGTTATTGCTTGTTCTGCAGGTAACCATGCACAGGGAGTTGCTCTTGCAGCCTCCATGCAGGGAATCGATGCTGTAATCTGCATTCCGGAAGGAGCTCCGATTTCCAAAGTCGAGGCAACCAGGGCATATGGCGCTACAGTAGAACTTGTGAAAGGTGTCTACGATGATGCATACAACCGCGCGATGGAGATCATGGAAGAGACAGGGCGTACGATGATTCACCCCTTCAATGATCCCGATGTCATAGCAGGTCAGGGAACAATAGGCCTGGAAATCCTGCAGCAGCTGCCAGATGTAGACAACATAATCGTCCCAGTCGGTGGAGGCGGGCTGATTGCCGGAGTTGCTTTCACTGTGAAGATGCTCAAGCCATCGGTGAAGATTTTCGGCGTACAGTCCTCAGGAGCTCCATCAATGGTTGATTCTCTCCATGACCATAAGCTTGAGACTCTCCCATCTGTCTCTACGATTTCCGACGGTATTGCCGTAAAGAGTCCAGGAGATCTTACTTACTCACTTTGTGAGAAATATGTTGATGATGTCATCACAGTCTCTGATGATGAGACAGCCGTAGCTATTCTTGATCTGATGGAGAAACAGAAACTCGTCAGTGAAGGTGCAGGGGCTGTTTCTGTCGCAGCAGCTCTGTTTGATAAAGTTCCTCTGAAAGGGAAAACGGTCTGCCTTGTTTCTGGTGGTAACATTGATGTGACAATTCTATCAAGGGTAATAAACAGAGCTTTGATCAAGGAAGGAAGACTTGCAGATATCACTGTAGAGCTTATTGATAAACCTGGTCAGCTTGTTGAAGTCTCGTCAATCATAGCAGCTTCTGGCGCAAACGTTGTAGGTGTGCATCATGATAAGACAGGAAATGAGAAATATCTGAATAACTGTACACTTCGCGTTTCGATGGAAACCAGGGATTTTGAGCACATCAATGAAATCAAGCAGAAGCTTTCCGAGGCAGGCTTCCAGTTCGTCGGCGAGGAACGATGAATTTCTTCTTCGATATAGATGGTACCATCCTGCCGTTCGGCCGTCCGGCTCCTGAGAGCGCTGTAAATGCTATCCGGGAGTTGCGTCAGAATGGACATAGAGCTTTTCTTGCAACAGGCAGAAGTCCGGTGGAAGTCAGCCAGAACGTTTATGATATAGGTTTCGATGGTGGTGTTTTCTCAGCTGGAGCCAATATTATTGCTGATGGCAAGACTATCTATGAGAAAGCAATGACTGAAGAAGAGCGTGATGTGCTTTTATCATACTGCCGTGATAAAGGTTTCCGTGTGCTTGCCCAGACAGGCAGAGGAACCTTTGTCAGTCAGGATGATTACGACTTCTGGTGTGCTCAGATGATAAAATATACAGGTACTACAGTCGCTCTTTCCTCAATATTCATTTCTCCGGTGATTCCTGAAGACATTCCGGTGACAAAAATACTCTATGTTACGGAAGATGCTCCTCTGGAGAGAGTCAGGAAGGATCTGGGGGCTCATTTTGATGTTGTTGACAATACTGTCGGGCTTCCTTCTTCCATGATGGGAGAAATTGTGATGAAGGGAATCACGAAAGCGACAGGAATAGATAAGATTCTGGAATATTATGGAGATTCTGTCTCTTCATCCGCGGCATTCGGCGATGGTGCAAATGATATTGAGATGGTTGAGCATGCTGGATATGGAATAGCGATGGGAAATGCCTCTGCCTCCTTGAAGGCTGTTGCTGACTGGATTGCTCCTGCCGTAGAGGACGATGGTTTGCAATCTGGCATTGCCCATGTTCTGGAATTTTGTACGTGAAAATCAAGTTTTGTTGATATACGCGATAATAAGTGAACAATTTTCTTTCATTCTGTAACAATCCGTACTAAACTAAAAAAAACAATAGGGGAGGCAGAGAATGGAGGAAAAGAAACGAACGAAGGCTGAATACCGAAGCTCGCTCAGATCCAAGCGCCTCATAAGGGAAGCGCTTATCACGATGATGCGCGAGAAGCCATTTGATAAGATTACTATTACAGATATCGTGAAAACAGCTGATATCAACAGGGGAACCTTTTATGCGCACTTCAGAGATACTGATGAGGTTCTTGAATCAATAAAAGGAATGGCCATTGACGAGCTTAAGGCGGTATTTGACGGAATGTCACCGGATATGATACTTGCCAATCCACGGCCTCTTTTTGAAGCTCTGACAGCACTGGTTGTGAAGGACAAAGAGTATTATCGCCTGATTTTTGATGTTGAAGTCTTCAAGAAGGCGGTGATGGATACGCGTTTTCAGATGATTGATTACATGATGAAAGCCACAGCTGTTCAGCATCTGGCTGTGAACCAGCAGAATAGAATACGGATCAGCGGTATTTTCGATTTTCTGATTACAGGTGTGATAGGTACATTCTCAGACGTACTGAGAGATGATATATTGCTATCGTATGATTATCTGCCTGATTTGCTTACAGCAATGACAGGCGGTGCAATACGCCAGGTTACAGAACTCATCAAATAATACAGCAGCAGGGGAAGAACGGAAAACAGCAAGGGAAGAATCCTGTCCCGAAACTGCCGAAAGAGCGTGAATAATCCTCATAGGCGGTTCTTCTTCCTGTCAGTCTGTCGCGGAAAGCGAGGTATGTGGCGTTTCCAGGTTCTTTTGCTATAGCAATATTGATATCCCGCAGTGCTCCTGTCGTATCTCCTGTATGAGTTTCAGCATATGCCGCAAGATAATACCATCTGGCAGAACGTTTGTTCTCAGGAATACCATATAATGTGTTGAGTGCTTCTACAAATCGGCGTGCATTGATATATGCGACCGCGGCACGCAGTTCAATCGGCTCGTCCTCGCCCTCTGTCCTGTAGCCGCCATAACCATAGCTGTATCCACCGTATGATGACTGCGAAGAGGAGAAACTCTCCTTGTGGTTTATTATCTGGTCATATGCAGCGTTTATTTCCTGCATTTTCCTGGCCGCTTCCGGGCTGTTGCCTGTTACATCCGGATGGTAGCGCTTGGCAAGTGTTTTATATGCTTTCTTTACTTCTTCGTCTGAGGCATCCGGCCTCAGGCCCAGAACGCTGTATGGATCATTCATGTTTCTCTTCCCTGAATTTTGACCATATTCCACTGTATAGGATATTCCTCAGAATGAAAATATGCTGATCAAGAGGCAGCCGTTCAAAAGCAGCGGAGGCAGCTGAAGCAGCATCCAGCAGCATTTCTTTCATTTCGCTTTCACTGATAGAAAGAGGCAGTGGATTATAAACACCTTCCTTCCTGTCTTTTTTCCTGTCACACCAGGCATCAAGAAGATATATGAATCGTCCAAGTCCGCATCCGAGGCTTCTCAGATCATCACGGAAGAACGAGGAATCATCGTAGACGAAGACTTCCCCAAGTATCCTGCCGAAGAGCAAGGACATCATCTCGGGGTCTTTTATGTTCTTCTCCTCATTCTCGTTGATTTTCTGCAGCCCCTCCTTGAGGGCCGTGCATATTCTGGGATACTTCTTCTCGAGTTCTGGAAGAAGCTCTCTCATCTTCTTTTCTTCGCTCTTCCCTTTTCCTTCATCCCGGACTTTGTCCAGAACGGAGTAGTATCCTAGAAGCAGCTGCATGTCAGAGGCATAGATTGTGTATTTTGTTGTAGTATAATCGTGTTCTTTCACCGGATGGGGGAGACATCTTTCTCTGCCTTTTTCCTCATCTGCATCTGCGATATCAGAGAGGAGCATTTCCAGAAAGACCATGTCATATGAGAGTGCCATGATGGCCTTCTGACCATAGTTTTCTCTCAATACCCTGCATAATCCGCAATAATGCGCTTTATATATCTCCTTCTCTTCTTTCGAAAGAGCGGAAGCGTTTGCCATAACATATCCGAACATATCACGTCTTCTCTATAAACTGATGAGAGCAATGCGGGCATGTGATCCTGATCTTTCCCTTGCCTCTGGGAACTCTCAGCTCTTTGCCGCATTCCGGACATCTGAAGTAAGCATGAGTCTTCTCATCTTCCTTCCTCTCCCTTCTCGCTTTTTTCTCTTCTTCCTTTTTCCGTGCTTTCTCCGGATCCTTTTTCAGCGAGCGGAAGAATGACAGGAATTTCTCATTCTCGGTACGTCGCTTTGCAGTATTCGTACTCAGCATACGCCAGGCCGCGACAGCGACAAGGATGATAGCAATTCCCGACACGATATACCGTGGAATCTCATTGATGATCACAGATGCTGCTACTGCTGCAACCAGAGCGAGTGCGGTGAGAAATACTGATAGAGCATCGGAACCATTGCGTCCCGAGAAAAAACCATTTGCCATAAATTGAATATCGCAATGAGATCGGGAGTTGTCAAATCATCTTTGATGGAGTAACTAGAAATTATGGATATTATTGCACACAGGGGATTCAGCGGAACATACCCCGAGAATACAATGCTGAGCTTCGAGAAAGCTGTAGAGAATGGTGCTGATGCCATTGAACTTGATGTTCATCTTTCCAAGGATGGGGAAGTGATGATCATCCATGATGAAGCACTTGCCCGGACTACAGGCAGGGATGGCTTTGTCTTTGATTATACACGTTCAGAACTTGAGAAAATCAGTGCAGGAAAGACGAAAGATGATAAATTCGGATTTACGCCTATCCCATCGCTTGAAGAGTATCTTGCAATGATAAAGGATACGAAACTGTATACGAATATTGAACTTAAGACAGCGCCTGTCTATTATCCTGGTATCGAAGAGAAGACTCTGGATCTTGTACGCCGGTTCTCTCTTGAGGACAGAATCCTTTATTCATCATTCAACTGGTTATCCGTTCTCAGAATGAAGGATCTGGATCCGAATGCACGCATCGCTCTTCTTTTCGATGGCTTGAAACTGATCAATATGGGAACCTTGCTGGGCAAGATGCAAGTCGAATGCTACCATCCATCGCTGAAAATCCTCGATGATGGAGTTGTCTCCGATATGAAAGCTCACGGTGTGAAGCTCAATGTATGGACAGTCAATGACAGCGAGGGGATGGCTAAATGCATTGACTGGGGCATAGATGGACTTATCACTAATGAAGTTCTCAGAGCAAAGGAGATCCTGAGACGCTCTTGACGCTCATTAAAATGGGAATTATTCTCATTTTTCGTGAATTCATATAATACGAAACAGAAACATGATGTGCTTTCCCTCTTTGCTTCCTGTCCAGATAGAGGCTTTACCATTGAAGAGGCTACAGCACATCTTCCTTCTGTGCCGCGGTCAACGGTATATAGAATCATAACAAAGCTGTCTGCCCAAGGTCTTCTGCGTCATACTGGAAATGAGGGGAGGAAAGCTGTCTACCAATATCAGGGGACAGGCTGTGCATCCCATATGCATGTCAGATGCAGAGTGTGTGGGAAGACGGCGCATCTGGATGCCGGATCAACAAAGCAGATAGAAGCGATCATCTCATCATCTTTACCTTTCATTGCTTTAGAAACGACTGTTATAGAAGGGCTATGCAATGACTGCAGGGAGAAAAATGGATGAGAAAGGGCTTGCTGGTTCTTTTCGCTCTTCTGCTTGTCTCATGTTCAAGGGCAAGTACCCCGGAAGAGGATTTTTCGGTAGTGGCAGCTGATTTCCCCTCCTATGATGCAGCCCGTGCTGTTCTTGGAAGTGATGATAACCTGACTTTGCTTCTGCCTCCCGGAACTGAGGCCCACAGCTATGATCCCACACCCCGGGATATGGTTCTTCTGGCAGAAGCCGATCTGGTGGTATTCACAGGCGGACCGTCTGATGAATGGGTCAGGACAGTTCTCTCTTCTCTTGATGTACCTCCATGTGCGTTTGCTCTTACTGATCAGGTCGAACTTGTCTATGAGGAACATAAAGAAGGAATGGAAATGGAAGATGACCATGACCATAGCATTCATGAGATAGATGAACATGTCTGGACAAGTCCTGAGAATGAGATTGTAATCATCAGAAATCTGGCAGCTCTCCTTTCTTCTCTGGATGAAGATAATGCAATGCACTATACGGATAACGCTGATGGATATGTTGCCAGGATTGAGAAGCTTGACGAGGAAATCAGAAGCGTTGTGGAGAAAAGCAGCAAGAAGCCTCTCATCTTCGCTTCCCGCTTTCCGCTTCTCTATTTTGTCAGAGAATATGGTCTGGATTATTACGCAGCTTTTCCTGGGTGTGCAGAAGAGAGCGAGCCAAGTGCGAGGACTGTTGCATTCCTTATTGATAAAGCCAGAGAGCTTTCTGTCCATTGCATTCTCAACATTGAGATGTCATCTCCATCGATAGCTCGTGTCATCGCAGAGGAGACAGATGCCGAGGTGAAGGTTTTCAATACACTTCATAATGTCAGTGCAGCGGATTTTTACAGCGGAAAAGATTATGTGGATCTCATGGGAGAGAATATCGGTGTTCTCAAGGAGGCTCTGGATTGATACTTATTGAAGGTAAGAATCTTACACTCGGTTATGAAGGACAGGGAATAATCACAGGGCTGACGTTCAGTGTCTCCGAAGGTGATTATCTCTGCATCGTAGGTGAGAACGGATCTGGTAAGAGCACGTTTGTAAAGACTGTTCTTGGGCTTGTTGAGCCTCTCAAAGGTACTATTATTCTCAGCGGAGGCTTAAAGAAGAATGCTATAGGCTATCTTCCGCAGCTTTCTGATATCCAGCGTGATTTTCCATCCTCTGTGATGGAAGTTGTGCTTTCAGGGTGTCTTAATCGTCATCATAGGCTTTTCGGATACTCCGCAGAGGAGAAAGCAAGGGCAAGGGAAGCAATATGCAGGATGGGAATGGAAGAGTACAGGAACAAATCCTTTCAGGAACTTTCAGGAGGGCAGATGAGACGTGTTCTCCTGGCAAGGGCTTTGATGGCAACTGAGAAGATCCTCTTTCTGGACGAGCCTGTGACCGGACTCGATCCCGGAGCTGCAAGTGAGCTTTATTCACTTCTGCGGAGGCTCAATGAATCAGGAATAACCGTTATGATGGTCACACATGATATCCATCCTGCACTCAATGATGCACGGACGATTCTTCACCTGTCTCATAATGGCTGGTTCTTTGGGACAAAAGAAGAATATTTTGCTTCAGACCCGGGACAGACATTCCTTAAGGAGGCTGGCCATGATAGGTGAGATCTTTTCATATTCTTTTTTAGTCAGAGCATTGTTTGTCGGCCTTTTTGTTTCTCTTTCGGCCTCCTTATTGGGTGTAAGTCTTGTTTTACGGCGTTTTTCCATGATAGGGGATGGGTTATCACATGTGGGATTCGGAGCACTCGGTATTTCAGCGTTGCTGGCTGCAGAGCCGATGGTTGTGACCATTCCTGTGGTAATCATATCAGCATTTGTTCTTCTGAGAGTATCTGGTAAAAGCCGGAACGGAGACAGTGCGATTGCACTTATTTCATCTTCAGCACTGGCAGTAGGTGTTATTGCTGTGTCTGTGGCGGGAGTGAATACAGATCTTAATTCCTTTCTCTTCGGTTCGATTCTCTCCGTTTCCCGTTCAGATGGTATTGTCGCTGCGGTCTTATCGGTTATTACTATTCTGTCCTATCTGATGTTCTATCATCAGATCTATGCAACGACATTCGATCCTGCATTCGCTAAAGCCACAGGCATAAACACCGGTCGTTATACGGCTCTGCTGGCTCTTCTTACAGCATTGGTGATTGTTGTAGGCATGCGTATCCTTGGCTCATTGCTTATATCGAGCCTGATTATCTTTCCTGCAGCTGTTGCAATGAAGCTGGGCAGGACATATCTGTCTGTTTCCATAATTTCTGCGCTCGAGGCTGTTCTGGCATTTGTTCTGGGCTTTTTCCTTTCCTATGCTTTTTCATTGCCTACCGGTGCAAGCATTGTCGTTGTCCATATGGTTCTGTATGTCAGTGCTTCTGCTGTGAAGTTTGTAAGGAAAAGGTGACTATGCTGCCCGAGTATTTTATCCTGCTTTCCTCTTCCAATAGCGTAGCCGGTCCCATTGTTTTCATTTCTGCTGTAGCCATCTGTATCATTCTCTGGCGTCGAGACAAGAAGAAAAAGGCAGAAGCTGAGCGATGGAGGAAGAATGAAGAGCATGAACAAGCGGCAGGTATGAAATCCAGTATTAAAATTCCTGAGATACATCTTCTTGAGAGAGAAGAAGAACTTTTCTGGGTGGAGTGCAGGGCAGTCTCATCCCCATCACCACTGGCTATATACTGGCCCATGGCTGAAGGCAATCTGCAAGATATAGTGAAAAGCCACGGTGTGAATACTGATAATCCTGTGCCAGGAACGCTTCATATCACAGATAGGCGTTATGTGCTTGATGCTGGTGCTGAATCCTTCGACCTTCCATACAGCAGGATCAGATCTATTGAAGGGTTTGAGGATGGACTTGCAGTCCTGACCGAAAACAAAGATATCTTCCTCTTCATGGATAGCAACGATGCAGCTATCTCAGTAAGTTTCATAGAAGGGTTGGAGAAGAGATAATTGTCATAAACATGAGATTGTTTATCCAAGGAATTTCTGTCATCAGTGGTGCTGTCCTAAAATTTCATGAAGAGCAGAAAATTAACAGAGTTGAGATTATCTCCTTCCTCTTATCTTGAATGGACCGATTGTGATAGGAGATTAAGACACTAAATTGACAATTTAAGGTTCTGATGGTAATTTAATTATAGGGTCTGACGCTCGAATCGCCTCTTCGGAGAGTGGTTCATCAATGAGGTCAGGCTTATTTTTTATCCCAATCAATTCTATCGTATATAGTGTATTGCCCTCGATATTACTCATCTTCATCATTATCTGAGCCCATCCGCGTTTACCTGAGGGGCTAAATTCAATAGATGTTTCATAATAT